>CAZYJA010000146.1:0-7473 GCA_964647245.1 uncultured Syntrophomonas sp.
GTCCCCAGCCTTTACCTTTAAATACCACATTATTTCCTTCTACCCCCAGGCTGGTAAAATAGGTCGAGAATAATTTGTCAAAGCCCACCTTTTCACGCAAATCCACCCCGGCAATAGAAGCAGAACCGGCAGTTACGGTTAGAGCCCGACCGGAGGGACCCTTTTGCCCTACCTTAATATCATCCAGCGAACCTGCTTTTGAGCCCATGATGTTCTTTATGGTTGCACGAGGAACCTTTACGGTCCAGTCCCGATACTTTTCAGGGGCTTTGTTTAAACCATTGGTGGCCACGGGTACTATATAGGCACCGGCTTTTTCTTTTAACTTGGGAAAGCCTTCCTCTATGCTGGCGGTTTTATCGGCTGATACGGAATGAAACTCAGCATAAACAAATTTTCCGTTATAGGTAAGGACCTGCCCTCTGGTTTCATCTACCGCCCGAGCAATATCCGGGGTGATTTGTTTATTATCGTAGGCCTGAAACTCGGTATGATTATCACTGGCATCTGTGCCGCGTTTACCTGCGCCATGTTCATAATTGATTAACGCCAGGCTCATGGTTCTAGCTACTATGGCCTGAGCCTTCATAGCTTCCAGGGGGAACTTGGGGCCAATTTCAGCCGCAATTACTCCCTTGATATATTCTTCCAGTTTCAGATGCTCCGTTTTTCCGGTAGCAGTACGATAGAGTGATATAGTTGGTTCCTGTTTATATTTGGCCACTTCAGGAGCTAATGGAACCTGAGCTTGCGGTGAGGGGGGCTTTTTTTCCGGAGTAAGGTCAGGTTTGGGGGCTTCTTTCCCGCATCCGGATATGCACAGCAACGAAATAAGCAGCGTGACCAGCAGCAATACTATAGGTTTACCAAATAAAATTTTTCGCAATTAAATCTCTCCTTTTTTATATTATCAGGCTTGCAAGTAGTGTTTGTTAAAGTGCAAATTGTTATAACTGACGAACTAGAGGTATAATTATGCAGAAGGAATTGCAAAAATGGTCTTGAAAATTGGAGGTAACATATATGCATATTGTCCTGGTGGAACCCGAAATACCCCAGAATACTGGTAATATCGCCCGTACCTGTGCATTAACCGGAACTACCTTGCATCTGGTTAAGCCCCTGGGTTTTTCGATCGAAGATCGCTATTTGAAAAGAGCCGGCTTGGATTATTGGGATAAGGTGGAAGTTAAAATTTGGGAGCGCTTCGAGGATCTGGTTGAAGAATATAAAGAACGGCAATTTTACCTGGCTACTACTCACGCTTCGCGGGGCTATCAGGAGTATGCATATAAAGAAGACGATCTATTCGTTTTTGGACGCGAAACCAAGGGACTATCTGCTCAGATATTGGCCGCCTATCCGGATACTCAGATTCGTATTCCCATGGTGGACTTGGGACGGTCTTTAAACCTGGCCAACTCGGCTGCGATCATTCTCTTTGAGGCCTTGCGGCAGAATAATTATCCCGGTTTGAAATAGGGGGACTGAATTTTGGCCTAAAAAAAAGCCCCGTTAGGGCATATAGCTGCTTTAAAACGGTAAACCTATCAAACTAGTATTAACCTAAAAAGAAAAAGCTCCCGCAAGGGAGCTTAATTAAATGAGCTACGACTTATATGTAGGATTATTCCTCGACCGGAATGGGAGCTTCTACCGGACATACGTCAGCGCAGGAGCCGCAGTCGGTGCATAATTCCGGGTTGATTACATATTTGTCTTCTCCTTCAGAGATTGCTTCTACCGGGCATTCGTCAGCGCAAATCCCACAGGAGATACATTCGTCGGTAATTATATAGGTCATTTTATCGCCTCCTTTGAAAATCAACTAATAGCATTATAGTTAACGCCTTTTTTTTTGTCAATTTCACGATTAGAAAATTAATATTTGTATTACAGCCTACAACGGGAAAAACTTAAAATGAATTTAAAAAGCCCGAAAAATCATATTGAAAAATGTTAGTTGGCTGGTTTATGTTATTATACAGGAATGAGTTCAGCTTGATAGGAGATCGGTTAAATGCGATGTATTATTTTAGCCAATGGAGAATACGGTGAGGTACAAGCCTACCAAAATATATTCCGCCATGATGATACGGTATTATGTGCTGACGGAGGAGCAAACTATGCCTACAAGATGGGCTTAATACCCGCTATAATAATAGGGGATATGGATTCTATTTGGCCGGAAGTAAGAAGTTACTTTGCCGGCAGAAACGTAGTCATGCGAGAATTTGCCCGGGATAAAGACTTTACTGACACTCAACTGGCTTTAGATATGGCTCTGGAATGGGGAGCTACGGAAATAGTAATGTTGGGAACGTTAGGCAAAAGATTAGATCATACCCTTTCAAACCTGTATTATGGTATGGAGCTGGTAACTAGAGGTGTCAAATTAACTCATTATACTCCGGAATTCCAGGTGCATATTATTAACCAGGATATCGAGATAGAGGGCACCCCGGGGGATACGGTTTCGGTGCTGGCTTTGACCGAGGAGGCCTGCGGGGTAAGTGAGATTGGTTTTGACTTCCTATTGCAAGATACTGTGTTAGAGAAAAGCAAGCCCTTTGCCGTTTCCAATCGACTGGCCTCCAGCAAGGGTAAGATAAGCGTGCAGCAAGGCATATTGGCAGTTATCCATTATTTCCAAAAGGTCAATTAGGGGATACTCCCCAAACCTTATTTAATCTGCTATGCTTAGTCGTGTGTGTGTGAAAATTATGGCTATAATATAAATTATTACAAGGTGGTGAAAAACTTGGACTGGGGATTCTTATCCGGGGTATTTGCCAGCCCCTGGAACATCTTTCGCAGCTTATTAGACATAGCTATTGTGGCCTATATATTCTATCGTTTGCTGGGACTGATCAAAGGAACGCGGGCAGAACAGCTCCTTAAGGGACTTATTATTTTATTAGCCTTTTCGGTGATAGTAAGCTATTTGCAATTAGACATGGTCAACTGGATCCTGGAAAAATTGTGGATCGTCTTCGCGGTAACCCTGCCCATCGTTTTTCAGCCGGAACTAAGGAGGATACTGGAACAACTGGGGCGCGGCAAGTTTTTCGTTAGTTCCAGTTCGGCGGAAGAGGTGAATATCTATGCTGCCGTTGTACCGGAGATTACGGAGGCAGTTAAGGTAATGGCCCGCCATAGAGTTGGAGCCTTGATCGTCATTGGGCGTGAGACCGGGATAGAAGAATTTTTGGATAGCGGAACTAACATGGATTCATTGGTTTCCTCGGGAATTTTGATCAATATATTCGTCCCGAATACCCCTTTGCACGACGGAGCGGTGATAATTAAGGACGGCCGGATTCAAAAGGCGGCCTGCTTTCTACCATTAAGCAATAATCCTAGTATTGATGCACAACTGGGCACCCGGCATCGGGCTGGACTCGGAATTACCGAGGTATCGGATGCCCTTTCGATCATAGTTTCGGAGGAGACTGGAGTAGTATCGGTGGCCCGCGATGGCAGGTTAGTACGCGATCTGGATGCCCCGAGCCTGAAAGTTTTGCTGGAAGAAGAACTTGTGGTGCGGGAAATACGCAAGGACAGTTTTTGGAGGAGGTGGATGGCCGATGGCCGAAATGAATCCGAAAAGAAAAAAGACTTGGCTTAGGATGGCTTCGGTTATAATGGCTGTCTTACTATGGTTCTATGTAGTCAATCAAGGCAGCGTATCTACCGGCGAAGACTTGGTTGAGGTGGATCTAAAGTACCACAATTCTCCAACTGACCTCACCGTGGTTGGACCGGACAAGGTTTCGGTGAGAATATGGGGGTCATTTCATGGTTCAGGTGATATAGTAGCCTATGTAGATTTGTCAGGGCTGGGTAAAGGTACCTACAAAGTGCCGGTTAAGCTGGAACCGGTTAAAGGCGCTATGGTTACCTCAGTGCAGCCCAATAAAGTGGATATTAGCCTGGAAGAGCTCAGTGAAAAGGTATTTCAGGTCAAATACGAAGTTAAACAAAATCCCCCGGCAGGTTATGAATTGATAGAAGTATTGCTGACCTCTGACCAGTGCATGATTAAGGGTGATGCCGAAGCAGTAGCCCGGGTGGCCCGGGTGGTTGCACCTATAGACCTGGCCAACCTAAAGGATATTACCTCAGTTAAGGCCAAGCTGCAGGCTCGTGACGCAAATGGCAAAATTGTCAGCGAGGGTATCAGGTTACTGCCCGCCATTATTGATGCCTATGTAGCTTTAGAAAAAAAACAAGTACACAAACTAATTACAGTTAAACCTCAATTTATAGGTGTAGCTGCAGAAGGTTTCGCGCTGGGGGAAATAAAGAGTGATCCCGCCCAGATCACCGTACTGGGTAATCAGGCGCAAGTGGAAGCTATGACTGAAATAGTCACCAAGCCTATAGATATTGAGGGTAAAGAGGGAGATTTTGTCCAGGTCGTGGAACTGGTTCAACCTGAAGGGATCGTTGTATCTCCGACCCGGGTTACTATTACGGTAAAGCTTAGCCAAAATGTTGAAAAAGGAGTTCAGTAATGAAGGTTCGAATACATGGATTACGATTAGGGCTTAATTCGGATGAGAGTAATTTAATAAGTATAGCTGCCCAGCGATTGGAAATAGATGTTCAAAGCATCAATTCGTTAAAAATAGTTAAAAAGGCGGTTGACGCCCGCCGCTCTATGGTCTGGTTAATCTACTCAGTTGATTTGGAGTTGAGCTCGAATGCGGCTATTTCCGCCTCAGTGTTGGAAGCGCCGGATATATCACTGGTAGAAAATAAGGTCGCAGTTCCACTGGTTGCGGGGGACTACGTCCTGAATCAATCGCCGGTAATTGTTGGCTCAGGACCAGCGGGACTCTTTTGCGCCCTGCTCCTGGCCCGGCACGGATACCAGCCGGTAATAATAGAACAAGGCCAGGATATGGATAGTCGAATTGGGCAGGTTGAGCAATTTTGGCGGACCGGGAAGCTGAATGAGCGCTCTAATGTGCAGTTTGGCGAAGGTGGGGCGGGGACTTTTTCCGATGGTAAATTGACCACGCGCATTGGTGATAGCAGGGTAGATTATGTCCTGAAAACCTTTGTGGAATTCGGGGCTAATGAAGATATAATGTACCTCAAGAAACCCCATTTGGGAACCGATGCCATTCGTTCCATAGTTAAGAGGGTACGTCAGGAGATCATTCGGCTGGGGGGCGAATTTTACTTTGAAACCTGCCTTACAGATATAGGTATGAACAATGGATTGCTGCAAAGCATAATAATAAACAATGAGGAGGAATTACCTTGCTCGTTGTTGGTTTTGGCTATAGGTAACAGCGCTCGCGATGTTTACCGCCTGCTGCACCGTAAAGGAGTCCGGATAATTCCCAAGTCGTTTGCGGTAGGACTGCGCATTGAACATCCCCAGTCAGTGATTGATCACATTCAGTATGGGAGCTCGGCAGGTCATCCGCAGTTACCACCGGCTGATTATCACTTTACCATGCAGGATCGAAACACGGGCCGATCGCTGTATACTTTTTGTATGTGCCCGGGCGGGTCGGTTATTGCCGCCTCATCGGCAGCGGGAAAACTGGTTATCAACGGAATGAGCTACTCCGGTCGGGACAGCGGTATCGCCAACAGTGCTCTCGTGACAACGGTATCGCCGCTGGACTGGGAAAATGAAGTCCTGGGTGGAATTAAGTTTCAGGAAGAGCTGGAGGAACGGGCGTTTATTATGGGAGGGGAAAACTATCATGCTCCCGCCCAGCATTTGCAGGACTTTTTGGACTCCCGCCCCAGCATATCTCTGGATGGTTCACTGGCCAGTTATTTACCGGGACTCACCCCCGTCAACCTGTGGAACCTATTGCCCCAGGAAATTGCCGAGCTGGTGAAACGGGGTATTAAAGCCTGGAATGTGCGCGCCCCTGGCTTCATAAATGACCAGGCGGTTCTAACCGGGGTAGAGACTCGCACTTCCGCACCGGTGCGCATAGAACGGGATGCGAACTTTTGTTCAGTAAATACACCCGGTATATATCCCTGTGGTGAAGGCGCGGGTTATGCCGGCGGAATTATGAGTGCCGCCGTAGACGGACTAAAAGTGGCCGAGAGCATTATTTCTCAATATCGAGGGCCAGTAACCCAGGTAACGATAACCAGGAGTCAAGTGATCAGAGGAAGCGCTCTAGTATAAAATTAACTATTGGAGGTAATAGAGTGGGGAATTTGTTTGGTACAGATGGAGTAAGGGGTATTGCGAACATAGAACTTACGCCAGAAATGGCATTTAATTTGGGCCGAGCCGGCAGTTATGTCCTGGCTAATCAGGATACCAGTACCCGGCCTCGAATCATGGTAGGCAAGGACACCCGCATATCTGGAGATATGCTGGAAGCAGCTCTGGTAGCGGGAATATGTTCCACCGGTGCTGATGTTCTGACCGTGGGGGTAATACCAACCCCGGCGGTAGCTTATTTAACCGAAAAATATCAGGCTTCTTGCGGAATTGTTATCTCCGCTTCCCATAATCCAGTACAGGATAATGGCATCAAGTTCTTTGGTCCCAACGGCTATAAACTGCCCGATGAAATTGAAGCTGAGATAGAAAAATTAGTGACTAACGGAACCCGGGATCTGAGTCGACCGGTTGGCGAAGAGATAGGCCGGGTTTACGATGTTGAAGAGGCCTTGAACCGTTACCTGGATTTCCTGGTATCCTGTTACACCGGACAAGAGAAATTACATGATATTACCATTGTGGTGGATTGTGCCAACGGGGCAGCCTATAAAGCCGGACCCAGGCTATGGAGCCGATTGGGGGCTAGGGTTATTGCTCTAAACAACCAGCCCAATGGAGTTAATATAAATGATCGCTGCGGGTCCACCTACACGGAAGGGCTGAAAAGAGCGGTGGTACACTTTAAGGCTGATATCGGCATTGCCTATGACGGGGATGCGGACCGCTGCATCGCCATTGACGAATGCGGCAACGAGACTGACGGAGATCACCTTATGACGATTTGTGCACTGGATATGCAGCGGCAGGGTAAATTGAAACTCCCCAAAGTAGTAGCTACGGTGATGAGCAATATCGGTCTCAATATTGCCCTGCGCCGTGAAAATGTACACGTTGAAAGCTGCAAAGTAGGCGATCGTTATGTGCTGGAAAAGATGAAGGAAACCGGCGCATCCCTAGGTGGCGAGCAATCTGGACATATAATATTTATGGATCATGCCACCACCGGTGATGGACTGCTGACCTCACTAAAATTAGTCGAGGTCATGAAAAGAACCGGATTACCCCTATCCCAACTGGCCCGGGAGATGGAAAAACAGCCCCAAATTCTGGTGAATATCACCATGGAAGATAAAGACACCATCCTGTCCCATGCTCTGGTCACTGCGGCTATGAGCCGGGCGGAAGAAAAATTAGGGGAATGGGGTAAACTGGTGGTAAGACCCTCGGGAACCGAACCGATGGTTAGAATAATGGCCCAG
>CAZYJA010000147.1:0-7449 GCA_964647245.1 uncultured Syntrophomonas sp.
AACTGGTCAGATAATTCCGCTGCAGTTGAAAACACTGACTACACCATAACTGGAGACACTTACACCATAAGAACCAATATTGGCCTGGCTTGGATGGCAGCAAATTTTAATGGTAAAATCGTTGAACTAGACAATGATATCAATATGGAAGAGCATTATTGGGACCTTGACCTAGGTACCTTCGCGGGGATCTTCGATGGTAAAGGATATAAAATCAGCGGCCTCAATATTGGAAGCGAAGCTTCACCGACCACGGGGCAACAGGGGCTATTCAGTACTGTTAGCGAAGATGCTGTAGTAAAGAACCTGGGGATTGAATCAGCTAAAATTATGGGCGGTGAATTCACCACCGCTGGAATTCTGGCCGGCACCAATTCCGGCATTATCTTATCTTGCTATAGCAAAGGGGAAGTTAAATGCGAGACTGGAACAACTAAAGTTGGCGGTCTGGTAGGAGAGAACCGGGGCAAAATTGCCAACTCTTATTCAACTGCTGTTGTAAGCGGTGGATCACAAACACCAGATAAACCAGGGTCTCTTGCAGGAGGATTGGTGGGATATAACAACGAAGGTACCATTGCCAATTGCTACGCTTCTGGTAATGTTAGCATAGGCGATGGCATTGATGTCAATCTTAATGTCGGTGGCCTTATAGGAGCGTCCTCCGGCGGCATGAGATCATTTATCGGAGGGTTTGCAGGAATGCTTCAAGTTGGTTCCGGAACAGCGGCAAACTGCTATTGGCAGAGCAGAGAAGGACTTCAGGGTACTGCTATGGGACCTGGCCCTACCACCGCAACAACTGCAGCTGATCTCACGAGTCAAGAATTTTTGGCCACCCTTAACAGCAATGTAGATGATATCGATATTGATGGTATAACCTTGGCCAGGTGGAAAACCAATGATGATGATTATCCCGGTTTGATCCCCCTTCCCCCTTTCCAGGGAGCAGGTACTGAAGAGAGCCCCTATATTATTCACCAGGCAGAGGATTTGGAATGGATGAGCAGTAATTATGCAGCCAACAATGCATTCCTTGGCCAATATTTTATACAAGATGCCGATATAGATATGTCATCTGTACCGGCTTTTACCCCCATAGGAGATCAAGGCTGGCCATTTAGCGGGACCTACAATGGCGGCGGATATACCATATTTAATATGAGTATAGATTTCGAGGATGTCAGCGAGGCAGGTCTTTTTGGCAATATAGGTCCAGGCGGAAAAATAGAGAGCCTGACCTTAATCGATATTTCTTTCCATACTGACTGTGTTGGACCTAACATTGGTGGAATTGCCGGATGGAATCAGGGAATAATAGAGGACTGTCACATAAAAGCATCAGCCAACAATGAAAGCTTAATCTACGGCAGTGGTAATGAGGTAGCTGCCGGTGGTATTGCCGGTACCAATGTGGGTACTATCTCCAAGTGTTCAAATGCAGCTACAATTCAGGTTGGTGGGGCCGATGATACTGGTGGTTCTTACTACGCAGGTGGGATAACAGGACTTAACTTTGCCAGTATTAACCACTCCTTTAATACGGGTAGTATAAAAAATACCGATAAAACTCCAGAAACCATTGCCTTGGGCGGAATTGTCGGAGGTCATTTGTCTCCCAATAGTGTTTGCTTTACTTATAACATTGGCGATATTGATTTAGATGCAGATCTTGAAGATCTTGATAAAATCCACTTTAAAGGCGGAATAATTGGGTATGGCTCTGACGCCACCTGTGTTACCAACAGCTTTTATCTTGAGACCCCGGACTTAAATGCCTTCAATTATGCTAATGACAACGATGAAACAGTTTCACCATCAACCGGGCAGGCATCCGAAAATACCCTCAAGATAGCAGCAACTTTTGATGGATGGGATACCGATAAGTGGATTTTAGCAGATGGAAACCTGCCGCACCTACAATCACTGGTTTTTAAAGCTGTTACTTATAATGGCAATGGCTGTACTGGCGGAACCGTCCCAACAGACAATAAAAGTTATCGCCAGGGTGAAACGGTAACTGTTCTGGGCGACACCGGCGGCTTGACCAAATCCGGTTATACCTTTGCCGGATGGAATAGCCAGGCAGACGGTGCCGGAACCGACTATGCTGCAGACGCCACCTTCGCTATAGGGGACGCTAGCGTAATGCTGTATGCCAAATGGACGGTGGGGTCCAGTCCCGGTTCCGACGGCGGTGGTAGTGGCTTTTCGGGAAGAGCTCCTGCCAATAATGTGGCGATAACTGTGGGCAATCAGACGCAACCGCAAGCGGCTGTCATGTCCATCCAGAATCAGGGTGGTCAGACCGTTGCCACGGTGGCTCTGGACACCCAGAAGATGAGTCAGATTGTAAATTCAAGTCCCATCGGCAGCACGGTTACAGTTCCGGTAAGCAATCCTGCAGCAACAGTGATAATCAACAGGTTGGACGGTGGATTGGTTAAAACCATGGAGAGCCAGCAATCAATAGTTGAAATAAGAACCAACTCTGCCATCTACCCGGTGCCTGCCCAGCAGATCAGCATTGACGCAATTTCAGCCCAACTAGGTCAGAATCTCAATCTTTCCGATATTACAATTGATATAGAGATAGCCAACACTTCGAATGAGATGATTAAGGTGGTTGAAAATAGTGCGGTAAAGGAAACATTTTCAATTGTGGTACCGCCCCTGGACTTTTCCATAAAGGCTACTTACCAGGATAGAACCGTACAAATTAACCAATTCAACGCGTATGTTGAAAGGTATGTGGCAATTCCCGACGGTGTGGATTCTTCCCGGATAACCACCGCAATTATAACCGAGCCAAACGGTGTAGTTAGGCATGTGCCTACCCAGGTAATCCGTATTGATGGTAAATACTATGCCAAGATTAACAGCTTAACTAACAGTACTTATTCAGTAATCTGGCACCCGCTGGAATTTGCGGATGTAACCGAGCATTGGGCTAAGGATGCCATCAATGACATGGGTTCCAGAATGGTTATAAGTGGTGTGGGTGATGGAATCTTTGAACCAAATAGGGATATCACCCGGGCTGAATTTGCCGCCATAATGGTTAGAGCATTGGGACTAAAACCCGGAATGGGAAATAATCCGTTCAGTGATGTAAAGAACTCGGACTGGTTTAGCGATTATGTCACAACTGCCGTAGATTACAAGCTAATCTCAGGCTATGGCAACGGGTTATTTGGTGCGACCGACAAGATTACCCGGGAGCAGGCCATGACCATGATTGCCAGAGCAATGGCCATCACTGAGCTAAAAGCAGATCTGGCAACTGGTGAAGTTGATGACCTTCTAGCATCTTTCAAGGATGCAGATCAGTCCTCGGATTATGCGAAACAAGGCCTTGCGGCCTGTACCAAATTTCAGATTGTATCGGGCAGAGATGGTAATCTTATCGCCCCGCAAGACTACATCACCAGGGCCGAGGTAGCCGCAATTGTGCAAAGGTTGCTCAAGAAATCTAATCTAATTTAAGCAAACAGCTAAAAACATCCTTTGGCACTAACCCTTCAACGAAATAGAAAAAAAGCAATAAAAATAAAAGGTCACCCCCGGTTCGCAAGTTACCAGGGGTGATTTTGTCTGCTACCTAACTTCAATTAAAAGTCCTTGTTAAGATAGATTGTTCTCGACCAAATAGTTTGCGATTAGGGCTGGCGCGAAGAATATAACCAAGAAAATGAGCAGACAGCTGCCGTGCCAGATTCGTCAACCAAAATACTGTCGAATTGGAATAAAAACCGTGTGGATTAGTTTCTTCCAGATAGATGTTTTTATGTTAAAATTAGCTTGGATATCATACATAGGGGGGATTTAATTGCAGTCCAGTAGGCCTTTATATTTAATAGTAGTCCTCGTTTTAATTATTAACGTGGTACTTCTTTTGAAAATTGGAGACTTAAACCATCGCCTTGCAAACTTCGATCAAAATTATAACAATCTACAATCAAGTATCCATTTAATTTCGACTAATGTGAATCAGACCTTAACTCAGTTTACCCGTGAACAAAGCTGGATTACGCCAGTACAAATAAATGAGGAAAAAACCAAATTTGAGCAGGGAAAGGGAACAGCGGCATTAAACTGGCAGATTAAAGATTTTCCAGAGGGTGCTGAGGTCGTCTTTCATTACCATCAATCAGAATCCCGGGAGTTTATAGATGTCCCAGCTCAAAGTACCGGGGCTGGTTTTTTTGAAGTGAGTATTCCCCTGGACCTAAAAGTAGAGCCTCCCTGGCACGTTGACATGACCAGGACTGGCGACAGTCAACAAATGGCTGTACAGGCACCTATGATGCCCAACCCGGGTCAAGCCTTTGAATATTATGTGAGTATGAAAACGAAAGACATCATAAAAAGCAGTGAGGTTGCCAATCTTGACCCAGCCTATTTATCCCGGACTAAATATGAACCTATTCGAGGCCATGTAGACATTAGGGATAACAAAGTCAATATAACCATAATAGAGCATTTTCCCGGCAGCAATAGTTTTGAATCAGTAATATTGAAGATTTATGACGCTAACCATATGGTCACCGAAAAACCGCTGGAAGTTCAACAGACCGAAAATAGCCTGAAAAGATATGCCCTTTTATACGATGCAGGTTCACAGAACATATCGAATCTGATACTGCAAGTGAAATATACTAATGGAGAATCTTTTGCAAGAGACATCTATTAGTAAAGGTATAACTGCGGTGCCAGGCACCGCAGTTATTAGTGTTCATCAAATAATAATATCTGTTTATCTGAAGTTCGGAATATGGCTTTTTCCAGCCTTTCATCGTGTTGGACCAGACTCTCGTCCTTAATCAGTTCCTCGAATTTTAAGTATTCGCTGTTGCCAATGGCGCTGCTACGTACTTTGAGCATGTAGATTAGATTGAAGCAGTTCATTATGGAATTCTGCTTCAGATCTGACAAGCATATGAGCTGAGTTCGATGCTTGCCGGCAATATCAAACAGGGGCCGTAACAGGTGGTCAGATGAAATGGGTCCAAAAGGATTGTCCATTAGCAAGACCCGGGTATCGCTATCCGAATCGCCTCCTGCCGCCTGGGTGGCTCGGGCCCGGGAGTAGGTCATCAGGGCCGAAAGTACTGCAAAGAAGGTAACGAACTTCTCACCGCCGGAATTTTCGTGCACGGCATCTTCCCAGCGTTTTAACTGACTATTGTGCATGTTGAGGTCGATTTTAAAAACACTCACCGGAATATGGGGACTGCCCAGAAAAACGTTGAGCAGTTCCCGGCTGGAGGTCAGTCTGGCTACGGTTTTGCGTACTTGATCCTCTTTTTTTTCCTGCCTGGTTACTTCCCTTACTTTTAGAATACAGTCTTCAATGTAATCCTTCATTCTTTGGGCCGCGGCTTCCTTGCTGTCCAGGGCTAAATCTATTTTTAGCATTTGCACCGGTCTGCTTCTACCTTGCAGGCGTACTTTGGAATTGTCGGAAATCCATTGAATCTCTTCAAAGAGCATGGCGCTATGCAGCAAGGTCTGCTGGACCATATCCTTTTTATTACGTTCCAAATTGCTTAGCTGAACTTCATAAACCGTTATTAACTCGCCTAATTTTTCGGCATGCTGGCTCATACGTTCATACAGGAAAAAATAGCTGTCAAAATCCAGGCCAGGTTTATCCCAGAGTATAGTCAGGCCTTTGAAAATGTTATCAAGGTTGGAATTCTTGCCTTGATAATCTATCTTAAGATTCGTATATTTATTACGCAGATTATCAGCGGCATTCTGGTTCTGCTGTTTCCGGGTGCGAAAAACTTTTTCCAGGTCACTGGCCTGGGCAATGATGTCCAAGTCAGGTACAAAGTCTTTTTCCGGCTCGGTGGTGCTGAGATCGACCACCTGCTCAATTTTATCCTGTATGCGCCGGTAAACTGTTATTTCTTCATTAATCTTGTCGTTCTCGGCCTTCAGTTTCTTAATCCTAATACGCGCATCATTACGCCTTTGCCTAAAATTACCCATGATATCGGCTGGGGGAAGAGGTGCTTCAGTACCCAGTCTTTTTAGTTCATTCAGGGCACCTTTTAACTCGCCGCTTGCCATACCCTTTTTGTCGACTGCATCCTTTTCTTCCTGCCGATATTTTTTTAATAAATCTTCTAAATGGATGATCTGGTTGCTTACTCGAGTGAGAGCCAGTTCACTATAGACCACACGGTGGTATAATTCTTCGGCCAGTCCCAGTTGATTTAATTCCTTTTGCTTCGCATTATAATCTGATATCAACTCTGCCTGGCGTTTTTCCAGAAACTTGATGTCGGCAGTGTATTTCTCTTTCAAGCTCTTCAAACGTTCCTCCAGTTCGCCGATGGTTCCCACCACTATTTCGGCCAGGGCTGCATCTTTGAGAACATCATAGCGCTCTTGGGCGGTCTGTTTTTCACGATCTTTTTCCTGAATAATTCGCTGAAGTTCCGAAATATCTGATTGCAGGTCAGCCAGGTCTTGGCTTAGCTGAATTCTTATCCTTTTCAAGTCTTTGCTATGCTGCCTGACTTCATTTAGTTTCACGCAGCATTCCTGGAAATCTGGTTCACCGTTGATAAAATCAGCGAAAAGCAGCACCGCAGCTTCGGCTTGCCGCAGGGAGCCATGTTCTGCTTGGAGGAGCTTTTCCAGTTCCGCTTCCCGGTGGCCAAGTTGCTTTTTCTCATCTTCCAGGGATAAGATCATGGTTTTGCTTTTATTAAGCAGTTGCTGCGATGCAGTTCTGGCCTGGCCCAGTCGATATTGGTAATCCTCCGGGTAGGCAAACTGGATGAATACGGTTCGATCGGATACGGCTGCCGCCTGGGCTTCAGCGAAGTGGTCATACTGCTTAAGCGCGACATCATGCTTGTTTTCAAGATCTGCCACCAGTTTATCCAGCTTGTCAGCGTCAAACATGCGTCCCTCATAGAGGCAGGCAAATTCTATCCCATCGGCACAATGGGCTAACCGGCCTGAGTTAGGCACGGTCATGCCCAGGTTATCATAAGCCAGCAGGGGAATTACCCGGCGCATGGTCATGCTGCTTAGAGATTCAGGCAGTTTCTCGATATCGGTCTTAGACATGATAAAAGCATAGGGGAGCAGGGGATTGGCGGCCAGCAATTTGGTGCGTAGGGCTGGGTCCTTGTCCCGCAGGTACATTTCTCCGGTTTCATATTCGATGTCCAGTTCAGAAAATGCGGCCGCTAATTCCTGGGGTATATGCAGCCGGCCGCTTTTCAGAGATAGGAGAGCCTCGGCCGCGTCGTCCCGTTCTCCAGCCGCCTGCTCCATCCTGGTGGTCAGCTTGTTTATCAGTTGTTGGAAAAGTGTGCCCATCTTATCGCGATCAAAACGATAGTTGAAATCAAGGCTATATCTGGTCAGAACGGCTTTAAGCTCAGTTTCTTTGTGCTCGTATTCACCAATGCTGCGGTTAATATC
>CAZYJA010000148.1:0-7406 GCA_964647245.1 uncultured Syntrophomonas sp.
TTGACTACTATGTTTATGTTTACGTCACGACGCACTTCGATAACTACTCTAATACCTTTGCGATCGGACTCATCTCTTAAATCAACTATGCCCTCTATTTTCTTATCCCGGGCCAGTTCAGCTATTTTTTCGACCAGCCGGGCTTTATTTACCTGATAAGGAATTTCGGTAATTACAATGGCATTCTTACCATTTTTTCTTTCCTCGATTTTATAACGGGATCTTATTTTTATGCTGCCGCGCCCGGTGGCATAAGCTTTTCTAATCCCATTGGCTCCCATAATGGCTCCAGTGGGAAAGTCTGGACCCGGTATACAGTTCATTAACTCATCCACGGTAACCTCGGGGTTGTCTATTAACATTTTTATGCCCTCGACCACTTCGGATAAATTATGGGGTGGAATATTGGTAGCCATACCCACGGCTATGCCAGCCGAGCCATTTATCAATAAATTAGGTATGCGCGCCGGCAGAACCTGAGGCTCTTCCCGGGTATCATCATAGTTGGGCCGCCAGTCGACCGTATCTTTATCAATGTCCTTCAGCAATTCACTGGCTATTTTGGACATCCTGGATTCGGTGTATCTCATCGCCGCCGCTGCATCACCATCTATGGAACCGAAATTACCATGCCCATCCACCAGCGGATAGCGGGTAGCGAAATGCTGGGCCATTTTCACCATGGTTTGGTAAATAGCTGAATCACCATGGGGATGATATTTACCCATTACTTCACCGACGATATTGGCCGACTTTTTATGGGGCTTGTCATGGGTCATGCCTTGATCATATAGCGCATATAATATCCGCCTATGCACCGGTTTTAATCCGTCCCGAATGTCAGGCAAGGCCCGCGATACTATAACACTCATGGAATATTCCAAAAATGATTTTTTTACTTCTTTTTCTATATCAATCGGTTTTATTCTATTAAACAGACTATCTTGTTCCAAGTTTGATCTCCCCCCTTAAATATCCAGGTTGGTGGCGTATTTGGCATTGGCATTTATAAAATCCCGACGGGGTTCTACATTATCCCCCATCAAGTCCGAAAATGCTTGTTCGGCTTCAATAGCGTCCTCTATCTTCACCTGTAACATGGTACGAGTTTCCGCATTCATAGTAGTAGACCATAATTGCTCGGGGTCCATTTCTCCCAAACCTTTGTATCTTTGGGTAGACCATTTTTTATCAGTTTGTTGGACAAACTTATTCATGTCTGCATCATTGTAAAAATAGTGGACCTCGCTGGCTCTTTTTAAACCATATAGAGGGGGCTGGGCTATATAAATATACCCATTTTTTATCAATTCGGGCATATAACGATAGAAAAATGTTAACAGCAGAATCCTAATATGGGAACCATCTACATCAGCATCAGTCATAATGACCAACTTGTGATAGCGGGCTTTTTTTATTTCAAAGTCTTCGCCGATACCGGTACCCATGGCGGTTATCAGGTTCCTTATTTCTTCACTGGAAAGTACTCGATCCAGTCTAGCCTTTTCAACATTAAGAATTTTACCCCTCAATGGCAGGATGGCCTGATAATTACGATCCCGGCCCTGTTTGGCCGAACCTCCCGCCGAATCTCCTTCTACAATGAATAGTTCCGACATGGCTGGATCCCGATTGCTGCAGTCGGCCAGCTTGCCTGGTAAAGAAGTTGATTCCAAAACGCTTTTACGTCGGGTTAATTCCCGGGCTTTGCGGGCGGCTTCTCGAGCTCGCCGGGCGGAGATGGATTTTTCCAATATATTTTTGGCCGGCCCCGGATTTTCGTTTAGAAAATCCTCCATACTATCATAAACGGTACTCTCAACTATGCCTCGCACCTGAGTGTTTCCCAGTTTGGTCTTGGTTTGCCCTTCAAACTGAGGATCTTTTACCAGCACTGAAATAACCGCTGCCATACCTTCCCGGATATCTTCACCGGTGAGGTTGGCGTCGTTTTCCTTTAATATCCCGTTCTTTTTGGCGTAGTCATTAACGACCCGGGTTAAAGCGTTTTTAAAACCGGTTTCATGAGTTCCGCCTTCCTGGGTTCGGATGTTGTTGGCAAAAGAATAAATATTTTCACTGTAGCCGTCATTATACTGGACCGCTACTTCTACTACTACATCGTCTTTTTTCACATCGAAATATATAGGATCTGGGTTAACAACCTCTTTATTTTTATTAATATAGGCTACAAAATCCCTGAGGCCGTTGGAGTTGAATTCCTTCTGAAAAGGTTCTTCTCCTCTTTCGTCGGTAAAACCAATTATCAGACCTTTGTTTAAGAATGATAGCTCTCGCAGGCGCTGCACAATTATATCCCGCTCAAAAACGGTTTCTTCAAAGATCTCCGGGTCGGGAATAAAATGAATACTGGTACCTTTCTCCTTGGTATTACCAATGATTCTAAGCTCACTCACCGGTTTGCCTTTTTCATAATCTTGTTGGTATATATGTCCGTCTTTTTTAACTGTAACTACCATGTGGGATGACAGTGCATTAACCACTGATAAACCTACTCCGTGCAAACCACCGGAAATAGTATAAACACTGCCGCCAAACTTTCCGCCCGAGTGGAGCGTCGTTAAAATAACCTCAATTGCCGGTATACCCATTTGCGGATGCATATCTACCGGAATGCCTCTGCCGTTATCGCAAACCGATACACTATTATCCGCATGAATGGTAGTTTCTATTTTAGTACAAAAACCTCCTACCGATTCATCTATACTGTTATCTACGATTTCAAAAACCAAGTGGTGCAACCCTTTAGGACCGGTTGATCCTATGTACATACCCGGTCTTTTGCGAACCGCCTCTAATCCCTCTAAAACTTGAATATCAGAGGCATTATAAGTGTTTTCTGAAGCCTTCAAAATTTATACCTCCTTTGGATAATGACTTGCTCGCTTGTAAAGAGTGGTGGATGAAATGGGTGAAATATAAATCTGATCGTTACAAATAATCAGAGCTTTCCTTTTTTCCTTCTTACTAATTGTTACCATTTTCTTTTCAATTTCGGCTATCTCTATAATGTCACGTAAATCTGCCGAGATCGGCTCCTCAATATTTAAAATAGCTATTACGTCGACTGCTGATACTACCACATCGTTGCCTAAGTGTATATACATTTCTATTTCTCCTTTCGTATCAAACGGCCATCGTTTATTAAAGAAATGTTAGCTTCGCTGTCCATTTCCTCAAAATCTACCGAGGTAAGAAAACTCTGAAATTCGGCTTCCAGCAAATGTTTAATAAGCAAGGATCTCTTTTTCTCATCTAATTCAGCTAAAACTTCATCCAAGAGAAATACCGGATAATACCCCTTTATTTTTTTAAAGGCATACATTTCGGCTAATTTTAGACTTATCGCTAAGTTGCGCTGTTGTCCCTGAGAAGAAAAAGTCCGGGCTAAACGACCATCCTGATAAAAATTGAGGTCATCCAAATGTGGTCCCACCAGGGTTTTTCGGCGCATTATCTCACTGCTGAAGTTTTTATTTATACTTTTCCTTAAGGCATCCTTTAAAACTGCCTCATTAATTCTATCACTCTCTATCGCAAATGAAAGTGCATATCTAATTTTAATATCGCTGGTTCCCTCATTAATTTCGCTAAAAACTGAGCGGTTGATATCATCCAATATATTAACAAAATTAATTCGTTGTATAATTAAGCGGATGGCATTTTCGATAAAAACTTCGTCTATTACTTCAAAGGCCTTACCTGTAGTTTGCTCCTTTTTTAGTAATAAATTCCTTTTCTTTAGAATTTCTGCGTAATTATCGAAATTAAAAACATATTCTGCCGACAGCTGCTTAAGGATAAAATCCAAAAAAGACCTCCTTTTGGCAGGAGACCCTTTCACTAAAAATAAATCATCGGGAGTAAAAAGAACTACTCGCAGCTTATCACTATGCCGCGGGGAAATTTTTTTATTATTGATCAAAGCTCTTTTTACCCCATTAACTTGATAGGTAAGGCTGGCTTCAAATAAACGTTCGGAAACAATATAATTACTTAGGATAGAATATCCATCCGCATCATAATTAACTAGATTATTATCGACTGCACTGCGAAAAGAACTACCGGTAGCCAGCACGAAAATTGATTCCAGGAGATTAGTTTTACCCTGTGCGTTATTGCCAACCAGGACATTTAACCCGGCCGACGGTTCATACCCTAGTTTTTTCAGATTCCTGAAATTCCTTAGCTGTATTTTACTAATTTTCAAATAAAACCGGCATCTCCTTAATTAGTGGTACGCATGGGAACTAATATATATAAATAGTTTTCTTTGGCTGGATTAACAATTTTGGCGGCGCTCATGGAGCCGGATAAATTGATATTTACCGCATCACATTCGGCATCAAAAACCTTAATAGCTTCTAAGAAATATAGGGTATTGAAGGCAATTTTTATATCCTTGTCACCTTCTATTTCGATATCTTCAATTATTTCCGATAATTCACCCATACTTTCAGAAAAGGAATTCAGAATAGCATCGTTTTCTTGTAAGGATAATTTAACATGTTGAATTTTAAATTTATCATCTGTAGGTAAGACTTTGGCCCTTTCCAAGCTGGATGCCAACACCTTGGTGGGGAGTTTAAAGTTAGTAGTAAAGGAAGCCGGAATTACATTTTCATAGTTCGGATATTGTCCTTCGATTAAGCGCGACAGTAGAATGAAATCATTTTTATAGAAAATTACATTATTTTCAGACATAGCAATGTCTATATTTTCGGGGCTATCATCCAAAAAGCGGAGTAATTCATTGACAGTTCGCATAGGGATCACAAAATTAAAAGGTTCTATTTCTGGTTGTTCCAGAGTATAAGAATAATAGGCCAGACGATGGGTATCGGAGGCTATTATTTTCAGAGTGCCCCCGGGTAAAACATCAAATAAGACGCCGGTAAAAACCTGGCGGAAGTGGTTAGCAGCTGCCGCAAAAGCAGTTTTTTTGAGGCCTTCCTTAAGCACTTTTTGGGGAATAGAAAAGCGAAAATCCATTTTATTGATAGGTAAGTCGGGATATTCATGGTCTCTATAAATATTAATTTTACCCGAGGAGCGTCCATAGTTAATATTAACCCGGGAATTTTCTATATTCAATTCGAAGGAGATCAATGTATCAGGCAGAAGCTTGATAAAATCAGCAAAATAGTTGGCGTTTACCAATACTACTCCTTCTTCTATTATTTCCAGGTTAGAGGTGGCGGCATAAATACCTATTTCCATATCGGTAGCCGTCATAGTCAGGCCTTTGTCATGGGAAACTTTAATAAGTAACCCTGAAAGGACCGGAATGGTATTTTTAGTAGATGCTGCCCGGTGTACTAGAGTTGTAAGGGCTGATATTTCCCTTTTTTCGATATTAAACTTCATGCATCGTGCCTCCGCTCTTTTTTTATTTATTATTTAATAAACAGACCGCCGTAATAGCAGTAGTAGTGTGTATAATGTGTAAAAGGCTGCGCAAACAGCAGTGCTTGGCTCATGCAGCCTGTCGACAAAGCTGTTGGTAAGAAACCTTTTTTATTGTATCAGCTGGGGTCAAGCTGTTTACGCAGTTGTTCTAAAGTTGACGCTAATTCAGGACTTTCTAATGTTTCCTTTTCTATTTTGTCGACGGAGTGCATGACTGTGGTGTGATCACGGCCCCCAAATTGGTCGCCTATAAGAGGAAAAGAGGCATCAGTCAATTTTCGGCACATAAACATCGCAACTTGACGTGGATATACCAGCTGTTTGTTTCTTTTCTTAGATAGTAATTCCGCTATATTAATCCCATAGTATTTGCAGACCTCTTTTTGGATGCTTTCTATGGTTATTTTTTTGGGCCGGGGCGGAGGTAAAATATCCTTTAATGCTTCACTGGCCGTTTCCATATTGAGAGGTCGATCATTAATAGTGGAAAAGGCCACTAATCGAACTAAGGCACCCTCTAATTCCCGAATATTGTTATCTATATAATTAGCGATATAATCCAATACATCAAAGGGAACGTTTAAATTTTCCGATTGCGCCTTTTTGCGCAGAATAGCAATTCTGGTTTCCAGATCCGGAATCTGAATATCAGTTATTAAACCCCATTCAAATCGAGACCGCAAGCGATCCTCCAAAGTAGGGATATTACGAGGCGGACGATCACTGGAAATTACTACCTGTTTATTTGCTTCGTATAAAGTATTAAAGGTGTGAAAGAATTCTTCCTGGGTTCTTTCTTTGCCAGCCAGGAACTGAATGTCATCAATTAATAAAACATCAATATTTCTATATCGATTACGGAAAGCCGGGGTAGAATCGTCTTTGATGGCACTGATCAACTCATTGGTAAATTGTTCTGAAGAGACGTATTTTACCGAAAAAGATGGATTATTAGCCTGGATGCGATGAGCGATAGCATGCATTAAATGAGTCTTGCCCAGACCCACTCCTCCATAAATAAATAGCGGGTTATAGGCCCGGGCCGGAGCTTCCCCCACTGCATAGCAGGCAGCATGAGCAAAGCGGTTGCTGTTACCTACCACGAAGGTATTAAAGGTGTATTTGGAATTAAGAGGAGATATATAACCGTCTTTTTCCACAATTGGCTCGGTTATAAGGACCAAGGAGATGTTCTGTTTGCTCAGGTCCCGGAAGTTTTGTTGAAGGGACTCCAGGTAGCGGGATTCGATCCATTCCATGGTCAGGGTATTAGGAACCATAATATAAAGTTTGTCGTGACGAAAGGTATTATAGGTAACCTGGGGAAACCAGATATCAAAGCTGGTAGGGCCGATTTCATTGCGAAAGGAAAGTAAAACCTTGTCCCATATGGATGAGTAATCTAAATCTACGGACATTTATAAAGCCTCCTGTTTCATTGTGGAAAAATGGTATTGTTTTCATAAAATAGTTGTGGATATCTGGATAAGCCTGTCAAAAGCCGAATTTATGCGCTCTTGATATTATTGCAAGCAAATATATAGTATAATACTAGCAGATTTAAATCATAATTAGAAGTATTTAGAAGCATAGAGATTCTTGACATAGCGGGTGTTTTAAAAATATAATTATTAAGCGTTGGAAAAATTAAGGGAGGCTACTATATAATGAAAAGAACATATCAGCCCAAGAAGAGACAGAGATCCAAAGTCCATGGATTTAGAAAGAGAATGGCGAGTGCCGGCGGCAGAAAAATTTTATCTTTGCGCAGGCAAAAAGGAAGAAAGAAACTCTCTGCATAGGTCGTGTGAACGACCTATGCTTTTATACTATCTAAATTATAAATATCAAGGTTGATAGTATAACTGCAGTGCGGCCACTAGGTTTCTTTATTTTTAAGAAGGGTAACTTGATGTTAGATAGAAAAAGGAGAATAAATCGCGGCAAGGAATATGGATATTTATTTAAGAACGGCC
>CAZYJA010000149.1:0-1421 GCA_964647245.1 uncultured Syntrophomonas sp.
CCGAGGGTAATACATCAGCAAATAGTTTAACACCTTTTTGAGCTGCTTCCTTATTATTGGTATGCGCTCCTACCTCAATCAGCATCGCCCGGGGACTCAATTCTTGGTTATAGGAGCCTTTGCCGATGAAAATTCCCCCGGATAAGCCAGGCGCTTTTTTATCCATCACCGCTTTCAGGTTTTTAGCAAATTCCATATTGGTTTTCATGGTAGGATTGGTCCGACCTACTACCAGTTTTATTTTCGTAACATCCTGCCCCTTCACATTGGCCTGGTACACGTTGGCTGGAACGGCATCACGATGGATATCAATTATCGCTGCGGGTCCTTTCTTCACCAAACTTGTGGCTGTTTTCCGCGACCGGTTATAAGCATTAATATCATGAGGATTATGGTTTTCCTTATTATAATCAACTTTGAATCCCATGGATTGTAATTGGGCTACAAAAGCAGCTCCTACATCATAAATCCCGCCGGTCCCCGGAATGCTTTCCTTGCCGTCACTGGGTACGTATGACTCATCACTGTGAGTATGATAAACAGCTATGGTTGGTTTTTCTCCCTGTGCTAAATTCAGCATAGACTGACTGAAAGCGTCGGCTTGACTGGACAGGAATTCTTCAGTCACCTCTGGCATAGGTTCCTTGCCTTGATAAGTGCAGCGGGCCGTATCACCCTTGATCTCTGCTACCAGATACTTCGAGTTATCCGCAGCAATATAGGTGTCACCTACATAAACTTGCAGAGCAGTCTGATGGATAACATCAAAATTCTCATTTACCAATGAAAAGTACTTGCCTTCGGTATTTTCCATTTCCTCTCCCAAGCCAGTAGCTCCCAAGCCCAGCAACAAGATCCCCAGCAAAGCTATAAAAAGATAACGTCTATACATCATCATCACCCCGTTTCTGCTGGTGCTCCTCAGGCATTGGTTTATGAGCCGGTTCCGGTTCACGCAAGTTTTGGATCAACTCCGGGGACCTGCCTTCGGTTGCAGGCCCGCCCTGCATTCTTTCCAAACTTTCGCCGATTATTTCGGCCAGCAGCACCGCTAATATTCCAGCTAGTATTAAAGAATCAAAGGCTCCCGCCCCACCTACGTGTACGGTTCCCCGTAATCCGGTTCTCATCAGATAGATGTATTGGGCAATATCCAGGGACAGCACCCCCATAACGGCTGCAAAAAATGCACCCCGGCGGGAACGGCCAGCGAGATAACCTACTACCCCGGCTACCAATGGGTAGATGTAAATAGGATCTATGAATATTTGCTCCGGATCGGCCCCTAAATACCGGCCGGCAATGAACAAGGCGAGGCCGGTAACTACTGCGGCTATTATGGCCCTGAGCTTTTCAAAACCAGTACCTGCACCCAATAAAACATATATAGCCAAAATTACTGCTATGGATCCGCCCAAATT
>CAZYJA010000149.1:1431-7330 GCA_964647245.1 uncultured Syntrophomonas sp.
TACAATAAAGCTGCCGATGATTATTGCGGCAATAACCGCCAGAGCTGTTTTGTCATTCATTCTAAGTTTGTCCAACACCCGGTGCGCGACTCCAAAATAGATTAAAATGGAAACCACCACCAAGGCAATCAGGCCTAAAGGGAAATTATTATTCATCTTGGCTCTCATCCTTTCTCCATATCTGATTGAACCGGTGCCGGGCCTCGATTGTTGCTGCATACAGAGTTCATATATTGCTACATATGAGCACCGGTTCAAATAATATATTTCCCCTTCAGCATTTTTTTATGTAGACAAAAAATGAGCCCGGCAATCATGCCGTGGCTCATTAATAAATATTAATCATTTAATTTCGGGTCAAAGGTGACGGTTCTTGGAAATTGTGGGACGGTAAATTCGGGGACGGTTCTTGAATTGAATGCGTGCATTCAATTCAAGAACCGTCCCCGAATTTACCGTCCCACATTACCTATTGGACCAGATACCGGGGTCAACATTCCTGGCCCGTAACCACTCCGCTGTCTTGGCCAAGATCAAGACTGGTTTGGTCCTTATCATGGAGCAATCCCGGACTCCGCTCATTAACAAAACCGATTTAAGCTGGTATAACAAACTGGCGATTTTCCTATCCAGTACCTCCTGACCTTCGTGCAGCAGGATCTTAAGAAACAACCCGGTAATTCCAACCAGGTCAGCCCCCATGGCCATAGCCTTGGCGATGTCGAGCGGGGTCCGAATGCCTCCTGAAGCTACAACCTGAATAGGTAACTTAAGGGAAATAATTTCGGCCAGACTAGCAGCCGTTGGTATTCCCCAATTATCCAATTGATGACCAAACATACCGTTGCGATGGTCCTCGATAAGCAGAAAATTAGTGCCTCCCTGCCCCCCATTATCAAATATCCTGACCCCGGCTGCAAAGAGTTTGGCTACTGCTTCCCGGGAGAAACCGAAGCCAACTTCTTTGGCGATTACGGGAACCGGACAGGCATCAACTATGCGGCTCACATTATCAATAATCCCGCGAAAGTTGCGGTCACCCTCACTCATAGCCAGTTCCTGCGGTACATTAAAGTGAAGCTGCAAACCATCTGCAGCTATCATCTTAACTGCCTCAACGGCCTGCTTACTGCTGACATTAGCTCCCAGATTGGCCAGCACAATGCCGTCCGGGTTCATCTCGCGTACTATAGTAAAACTATCCTTTAATTCGGCTTCCTCCATGGCTACGGTCATAGACCCAACCGCCATAGCCAGGCCGTACTTGCAGGCTAATTGGGCCAAACTTCGATTAATATTCTTAGCTTGATTCGGTCCTCCAGTCAGAGCGTTAATCAGCAACGGGCTCGCGAGCTTATGGCCTAGAAAATCAGTGTGTAAGTCGATTTCTTCCAAAGCTAGCTCCGGTATGGAATCCTGCATCAAATATATATCCTCGAACCCCGTACTGCCGGGGCCATCAGCCAGACTTACAGCCAGGGCCAAATGCTCCGTCTTACGCTTGTTTCTTATAACTGGTACCTCCCTGCAATTTGCTTGGCTCTATTTAATGCTTCCACATCATTAACATTAAGAAAAATCTCCTCAACCACGCCAAATTTCTCTAATTCTGCTTGATTTAAGGTCAGCGAGTTCAATTCTTCGAATATGCGAATCAACTTAACCCTATTGTTTTGCAAACAGTTTGTTAATACGGGCAAACATTTTTTACTGTAGATAGCAGATAAGGGCTGTAGGTAATTATCTATTTCCGGTACTACGCTGTCATAATCATCCAATTTGCTAAACATATATTCTACCATGTCCATGTTCATAAACGGTACGTCACATCCCATTATGAATACTTGATCATATCGTGCATGGTAAACCCCAGAGTGAATACCGCTTACAGGACCCATACTAGGGTAAATATCAGTATGAATCTCGGGTCCAAGTTTATAATAGAGATCTGGTTCATTAGTGATAATTATAGTTTCGTCAAATAGACGGGTAAATTTGTCAACAATAATATTAATTACCGGCCTGCCTTTAATCTCGGCAAAAGCTTTGTTGAATTTCATGCGTGAACTTTTGCCACCGGCCAATATTACTCCGCTTGCCTTCATAATATATACCCACTTACTATTTTATCTCTTCTGTAAATATCATTCTTGAATTCTATGAAAACTTAAGTCGATGGGGAAGCCCCTGATTGAGGCATATAATATATGAGGACGGACCATCTGCTTCGCAGTTAGGTCACGTCCCCGTATAGAGTACGTTTATTGTAGCGGGCTTTTTATGATAACGTTGCGCTGCATTTTTTCAACAGCCTCAAGGATGCCTGCCGGCAGCCTAAAATCTTGCCCCTCACCCGCCATTACCAGCTTCTCTGCAACCTGAACAGGAATCTGCCGGAGCTCCAACCCGGGAGGTATTAAAAAAAGATATCAGTTGCTTTATATTCTTAAGGCCACATTGGGGGCACTGCACTTTGTCTTTATCGGCATTGGAAATCATGAGGTCGAATTTATGTCCACATTCCTGGCATACAAAGTCAAAAATTGGCACTCAAATCCCCCCTCCTATTACTCTTGCGGCTCGATATTCTCTGGTTTATCATCGCTCTCTGCGGACTGATTAGCGGGAGTATCCTGTTTACTCAGGAAATCCTGCACCTCTTGCTCATCAGCATCTACAACCACATCCTTGATGGATAAACCGATTCTTTTGGCCTCGGGATCAATACTTAATATTTTTACCGGTACGTTCTGATTCACGGCGACCACATCCTGGGGCTTCTCGACCCGGCGATTAGCAAGCTGGGAAATGTGCACCAGACCATCAACCCCGGGTTCAATCTCTACAAAAGCTCCAAACGGGGCTATTCTTACCACCTTGCCGACTACAACGTCGCCCTCACTATATTTCTCCAGTACTATTTCCCAGGGACTCTTAAGCAGTTTCTTGCGGCTCAGGGAGACCCTTTGTTTTTCCCGGTCCAAAGCCAATATATAGATATCTATTTCATCGCCTTCAGTTAGAATACTGGATGGATGGTTAATTCTTACATGATCCATTTCTGAAACATGTAACAATCCTTCGAAACCTCCCAGATCTATAAAGGCTCCGTAATCAACAATCCGCTTTACCCGCCCTTTTAAAGTCTGGCCTTCTTCAATGTTGGACCAGAACTGCCCTTTGAGTTTGGAGCGTTCTTCTTCAGCTAGCTGTTTACGCGACAGCACAATTTGGGAACCTCTTTTTTTCTGACGGTTAAATTCAATAATCTTGAATTTATAAGTTTTGCCTATATACTCATCCAGATCTTTTACGTACCCGTCCTCAACATGCGAGGCTGGCAGGAAGGCCACTACCCCTACATCAACCAGCAGGCCGCCCTTTACACTGCCCACCACAGTACCCTCCAGAGTACTTCCTTCTTGAAAGCCTTCTTCCAGTTTATCCATAGCACGCTTGGAATCAACCTTTTTCTTGGATAACAAAATAGTTCCATCATCGTCCCATTTTAATACCAGGACTTCGAGCTCATCGCCTATTTTAACCAAATCTTTGGCTGAATTAACATCTTTAAAAGACATCTCGCGCAGGGGAATTATGCCTTCCGATTTGCCGCCTACATTAACCATAACCTCATCATCCAGGACCTGTACAACTACCCCTTTTATCACATCCCCTTTTTCCGGGGTGGCAATATCGGCCATTTCAGCTTCCATTTTGGCGAAACTCTCTTCATGTACTACATTGTCCTGTACCGGGGTTGCCTGGGGGATATTTTCCTGTTCTTGCTCCTGTGGAGCGCCGTCATCAAACTCCGTCATCCTATCTAATACCTCCTTAATAATCCAGTCCGGAGTGGAAGCCCCTGCAGTGATTCCTACCCTATTTACACCTGCCAGATACTCAGCTTTTAAATCTGCAACAGATTGTATCTGCCAGGTTTTCACTCCGGTTTGTTGACACTCCCGTGTCAGGGTTTGGGTATTTGAACTGTGCTGGTCACCAATGACCACCATCAAATCAACCTTTGAGCATAATTGCCTAGCCGACTCCTGTCTTTGCCGGGTAGCAGCACATATGGTATTAAATACCCGCACTTCTTTTGATCCTGATAAAAGGGCTGATACTACCGCATAAAAGTCCTTCTCATCTTTCGTGGTTTGGGATATAATCCCTAATTTATTAACTCCACCATATTCGCGAGCTTCAGCCGGGTTAGCAATAACGGTGGCATTATTACACCACCCGATGATCCCCTTCACCTCCGGGTGATCAATGTCACCAAAAACAACTATATCATAATCTTCACCTCTTAGTAACTCAGCCACTGCATGTACTCGCTTAACCAGTGGACAGGTGGCATCTTGGATGGGGCACCCTTTTTCTTCTACTGCGCGAATTATTTCAGGAGAAACTCCATGGGTTCTAAATATTACCCCGCTCGAGTCAATATCGCTAACATTATCGACCGATTTTATGCCTTTCTCCGCAAAATAGCGTATTACCCCGTCATTATGAACCAGCGGGCCTAAAGTGCACCAGCGGGCATCCTCACGGCTGGCTTCTTCAGCTATTTGAAAGGCTCTTCTGACTCCGGCACAAAATCCAGCCTTTTCCGCCAGCAATACTTGCAATTTCTACACCCCGTTATATTTATTTCGTACTGAAGCTCCAAAATCCTTCTTTATTTATATAAAAGCTGGTTAATTTTATTCATAATATCATCGCTCAACTGTTGTAAATTAGCGGAATGCATTTTCTGGCCTTCATATTGGTCCATGTAAATTGGATCGCCTACTTTAACCAGCAAAGGACGGAACCATCCCCAGGGCAAATTGCATTTGGTGCCGATGCAGGCCACCGGTATCACCGGCGCTCCTGATTTCAGGGCAATCATGGCTACCCCTGACTGAGCCTTTAATTCTTCTCCGGTCTTGTTGCGCATACCTTCGGGAAATATGCCTAAAACCTTGTCCTCTTCCAATACCTTCAAGGCATGACGGATGGCTTTTCGATCCGGGGTTCCCTTTTTCACCGGAAAGGCATTTAAGCTTGATATTAATGTGTCCGAAATCTTATATTTAAATAACTGCTCCTTGCCCATAAAATGTATGGGACGTTTTAATACCAAAGCCACCACTATCGGGTCCCAATTGCTGACATGGTTGGCAGCTATTATGACTGGCCCGGTTAATGGTACTTTATCGGTACCTTCAGACTTTAATCCCAGAAAAAAGAATATAAACCTTAGTATCATTCGGACAGTTGAATATACCATTTATACCTCCCTAATTACCGAGAGGATATAATCTAATACCTCATCAGCGGTACGCTCGCTGGTATCAACCACTATAGACTCAGGCAGGATACGCAGGGCACCTACGTCCCTCTCAGAATCCATCCGATCCCTTTTCTGAATATCATCGATAATTTTCAGCGGATCCAGATGGTAGCCCTTGGTTTCCATTTCCAATAATCGCCTCTGAGCCCTCTTAGGGAGAGCAGCAGTCAGAAAAAACTTGAATTCCGCATCAGGTAATACCTGCTCGCCAATGTCACGTCCATCCATGATGACATTACTGTTGCGGGCCATAATCTGTTGTTTTTTTACCATTATGGCTCTAACCATAGGGTGGGCAGCCACTGATGAAACGTCGGCGTTAACCTCCGGAGAACGAATCGCTTCGGTAATATCTTCACCATCACAGAATACGAGTTGAACCCCCGCTCTAGATTCAAAACGAATTCTGATTGAATTGGCCAATGCGCCCAGTGATGCCTCATCTTCCAGACTTATACCCTGTTGTTGCGCTTTCCAAGTTAGTGCCCGATACATAGCGCCGGTATCAATATAAATGAAATCCAAGGTCCGAGCCAACATTCGCGCTATAGTACTCTT
>CAZYJA010000150.1:0-7321 GCA_964647245.1 uncultured Syntrophomonas sp.
TGGACCCCAAAAGATGCTGGATGTGGTGGTGGTTATGCCAGCTACCGGCAATACCATAGCCAAACTTGCCTCAGGTATTGTCGATACCCCTGCGCTCATGGCAATTAAAGCTCATTTGCGTAATCAGCGTCCGGTTGTAATTGCTATCTCGACCAATGATGCCCTGGGTATAAATGCTCGCAATTTAGGCTTGCTATTAAACATGAAAAATATCTATTTTGTACCCTTCCGGCAGGATGATCCGTATCAAAAGGCCAATTCTTTACTCGCCAATTTAGAACAAGTTACAGATACGATTCTATATGCCTTACAGGGAAAACAAATTCAGCCACTTTTACTAGGATCATTGTAGTTGTCCATTGGTTTGTGTTAGAATGTTAGGAAAAATTAATGGCATATGGTTGCTGGGAGGTATTTACTGTGGCAGATGGCGTAAGATTAGCGGTAGTAGGAGCTACAGGAGCAGTGGGTCAGGAAATGCTCAAAATTCTCGAAGAGAGAAATTTCAATGTGAAAGAAATCTTGTTGTTAGCAGATCCTCGTGAAGCAGGAACCAAAATAAAATTCAAGGGTGAGACTATTATGGTAAGGGGTGCCGATGCTGAAGCTTTTAAGCAGTCTGATTTAGCATTATTCGCAGTAGGCACTGAAATAAGCCAGATGCTGGCACCTATAGCGGTAGATAACAACTGTTTGGTAATTGATAATAGTTATGCTTTTCGGATGGAAGATGGTGTGCCACTGGTGGTACCGGAGGTTAATCCAGAGGACATTGCTTCCCATCGCGGGATAATTGCGAATCCTAATTGTTCAACCATAATTATGGTGGTGGCTATAAATCCAATTCATAAAGCTGCGGGGCTGAAAAGAGTCATTGTATCTACCTATCAGGCAGTTTCCGGGGCTGGCATCGCCGGTATTTCTGAATTGGAAAGGAATACCCAGGCTTATTTGGAGCATAAAGAAGTAGGGTCAGAGATTTTTCAACATCAGATTGCCTTTAACCTAATACCCCATATAGACGTTTTTGGGGAGAACAGCTATACCCGGGAAGAAATGAAGATGGTTTTCGAAACCCGGAAAATTATGCATCTGCCTGATTTGAGGGTTGCGCCAACAGCAGTCAGGGTGCCGGTATTCAGAAGTCATTCCGAATCCATAAACCTGGAAACAGAGCGTGATTTAACCGCTGCCGAGGCCAGGAAGATATTAGCTTCAGCTCCGGGCATAATTGTACAGGATGACCCGGCCAATAACATTTATCCCATGCCGCTTTTAGCATCGAATACGGATGAGGTATATGTGGGTAGAATTAGAAAAGATATATCGGTGGAAAATGGTTTGGCTTTCTGGGTAGCAGCTGATCAAATCAGAAAAGGGGCTGCAACCAACGCTATTCAGATAGCCGAAATCGTAGTTGACAAAAACCTTTTTTAGGAAGTGTGAATATTGAGAATACTGGTTCAGAAATTTGGCGGGACATCGCTGGCGACTACTGAGCTAAGAACCAGGGTATGTGATATTGTCCACCGCAAAGCAGCGGAAGGCTATGCGGTAGTAGTGGTCGTATCTGCTATGGGTAGGGAAAATGCCGCCTATGCTACTGATACTTTTATTAAGATGATAAAGGAAGTAAACCCTGAGCCTTTAGCACGGGAGTTAGACATATTAATGTCCTGCGGGGAAACAATTTGCGGGGTTTTGCTCGCTAACCAGCTGACTGCTCAGGGTATGAAAGCTAAATTTCTGAGCGGCGAACAGGCTGGAATTGTTACGGATGGAAATTTTGGTAATGCCCATATTCGCTATGTAAATCCGCAGAGAATCAGGGATTGTCTTATGGCAGGTACGGTAGCGGTAGTAGCCGGATTCCAGGGCATAGGTGAAAATGGCGAAATAACTACTCTGGGACGGGGTGGCAGCGATACCACCGCCTGCGCTCTGGGAGTAGCCCTAAATGCCGAGTGTATTGATATATTTACCGATGTTGAGGGAGTTATGACGGCTGACCCGCGGATCGTGGAAAATGCACGCTTGCTGGATGCCATTACTTATAATGAAATTTGCCAGTTGGCTCGTGATGGGGCCAAAGTTGTGCATCCACGGGCAATTGAAATAGCTATGCAAAAAGGTATTCCGATTAGAATCAGATCTACTTTCACAGATACATTAGGGACCATGGTTGCCAATCAAGCCTATCAATTGGATGAACCTACCAAAATTGTCAGCGACCGTTTAATCACCGGTATTACCTATACCTCGGATATTGCCCAGATAAAGATTATCACCGGCGGCTCAGGCGACCCGAAGGGCATTGAGCTCAAAGTATTTAAATCTCTGGCCTTAGCGGGGGTTAGTGTGGATTTCATAACGGTTCAGCCCCGGGCTATCATGTTTACGGTTCACAGTGAAAAGGCTAAAAAGGCGATCGGGGTTTTACAAACTCTGGACCTTAATCCGGAAATGGAGTCTAATTGTGCCAAAGTTGCTATCGTAGGAGCAGCTATGACTGGAGTACCGGGCATTATCTACAAAATGGTGGAAGCGCTTACAGAGTGTGATATTACGATATTGCAGGCCGGAGATTCATATACCAATATCTGGTGTTTGGTTAAAATGGAACACATGAAGAAGGCAGTGCAAGCCTTACATGATAAATTTGAATTGGGTAATAAATAATGTAGGAGGTGGCGACAAATGGCAATACTTAAGATGTATACGGCGATGATTACACCCTATGACGCTGATTTGCAGGTGAATTATGATCGGGCTGGTGAAATTGCCGAGCATTTGGTCAATACCGGTAGCGATGGGCTGATAATTTGCGGTACAACTGGGGAAGCGCCCGTGCTGAGCAAGGATGAGAAGTTGGGATTATTTGCTGCGGTAAAGGCCAAAGTTGGTGACCGGGTTGAGGTTTGGGCCGGAACTGGCTCTTATGATACCAAGGCTGCTATCAGTCTGAGCCAGGCGGCAGAGAAAGTAGGTATGGATGGACTATTACTCGTAGCCCCCTACTACAATAAGCCTTCCCAGGAGGGGTTGTACCAGCATTTTAAGGCTATAGCCGAGAGCGTATCCATACCCGTCATGCTCTATAATATTCCCAGTCGGACCGGGACCAATTTATTGCCCGAAACGGTGGCCCGCCTGGCTGCGATTGAAAACATTGTGGCCCTGAAAGAATCCACCGGCAACATGGATCAATTGTCACTTTTGAAAAACATTGTCCCGGAAACAGTTGCTATTTATTCCGGCGACGACTCCCTGACCTTACCTATGCTATCTTTAGGGGCAGTTGGTGTGGTGAGTATTGCCTCCCATGTAATTGGGAAAGAAATCAAGCAAATGCTGGATTGTTATGCAGCCGGAAATGTGGCTCAGGCTCAGCAACTCCATAACTATCTCTTTCCAATGTTCAAGGGATTGTTTATCACTACCAATCCAGTGCCGGTAAAAAAGGCCTTAAACCTTATGGGGATGGATGTGGGAGGATTGCGCTTGCCACTCTGTGAGGCAAATGCAGGGGAAGTAACTCAATTGCGGGACTTACTAAGCAAATATAATTTACTATAAAAGAAATAATATAATTATTAATTTTTTAAAAATAGGCCCTGCCGGGCCTATTTTTATGCTTGAAAACAACTTACTTACATATTTTGTCAGAAATATGTGTTGAATGCAATCGTTCTTTGGGATATAATAATCAAAGCGGTAATGGGCGGATTCCTGCTATAGTAAAACTAAATAAGAAGGAGGTGTTTGGGTGTCAGAAGATGCACGACTGCAAATTATTCCCTTGGGCGGCTTAGGGGAAATCGGCAAAAACATGATGGCAATCAGATACCAGGATACCATTGTGGTTATTGACTCTGGACTTATGTTTCCGGACGATGAACTATTAGGGATTGACTTAGTTATTCCTGATATTACCTATTTGGTGGAAAACCAGGATAAAGTGAAGGCCATTCTGTTAACACATGGTCACGAAGACCATGTAGGTGCTCTGCCGTATGTTTTGAAAGAGATCAGCCCGCCAATTTACGGTAGCAAATTAACACTAGGTATTGTGGAAGGCAAACTGAAGGAGCATAATCTTAGCAACGTAGAATTGAATACTGTGCGTCCACGCGATATAGTCGAAATTGGGCCACTAAAAATAGAGTTCTTTCGGGTAAGTCATAGTATACCCGATTGTATGGGTATAGCTATTCATACTCCTTTGGGGATAATTTTCCATACCGGGGACATTAAATTGGACCAGACTCCGGTGGATGGACAAGTAGTTGATTTCCGTAAAATGGCGGAATTGGGCGAAAAGGGTGTACTGCTGATGTTCAGTGACAGTACTAATGCTGAGCGGCCGGGCTTTACCCAATCGGAAAAAGTGGTAGGCAATACCTTTGATGAGATTTTTGGTAAATGCGAAGGACGAATTATACTTACTACCTTCGCATCTAATGTTCACCGGATTCAGCAGGCAATAAGCATGGCTGACAAATATGGGCGTAAAGTTGCCATTGTTGGCCGAAGTATGGTGAATAACGTGAAAATATCCATGCAGTTGGGGTATCTGGATATACCGGAAGGTATTCTCGTTGAAGTGGAAGAAATCAATAAGTATCCACCCGAAAAACTGGTGATTGCAACGACAGGTTCGCAGGGAGAACCAATGTCAGCACTTACCAGGATGGCAACCGCTGACCATCGGTGGGTAGGAATTAAACCTGGGGATACGGTGATCATATCGGCGACTCCCGTACCAGGTAATGAGAAACTGGTTTCCAAGACCATTGATTTGCTTTTCAAACAGGGAGCTGAGGTTATTTATGAGAGAGAAGCCGGGGTACACGTTTCCGGGCATGCTTCCCAGGATGAGCTAAAGCTGCTCATTAATATCATTAAACCCAGGTATTTTATACCTGTGCATGGGGAATATCGCCACCTGGTAAAACATGCCCAATTGGCGGAAAGTCTTGGAATACCGCGGTCACGGATATTCGTAGGCGAAAACGGCCAGGTTATCGAGATTACCAAGAAAAAGGCATATGTTGCGGGAAAGGTTACCGCTGGCAAAGTATTGATTGATGGACTAGGAGTAGGCGATGTAGGCAATATAGTATTAAGAGACCGTCGGCAGTTGTCCCAGGATGGTATCATAATAGTGGTTGTGACTATAAGCAATGGTTTAGTAGTTTCGGGACCTGATATTGTTACTCGAGGTTTTGTCTATGTTCGAGAGTCTGAACAGTTAATTGAAAATGCAAAAGCTAAAGTCAATGAAGCCCTGGATCAATGTTCGCGCAAGAATGTTACGGAGTGGTCCATCATTAAATCACAGATTAGAGATAAGCTGGGTAAACATTTATACGAAAAGACTGGTCGCAGACCGATGATAATGCCAATTATTATGGAGACCTAAGTTAAGTTTAGGCTTGCTCAATTTTATAATGGTGTATAAAAACGCCCTGGTGTAATAATCAGGGTGTTTTTTCGTGTGGAAAATCTGCAAAGTACCAGTTATCTTCAGCAAAATATGTTGAAAAAAAGGGTTTTCTGACTAAAATGAGAATATATTAACTCGATCAGGATTGTTAGGTTAGGGGGATCTATTCAATGGGTAATCCCGGATATGAACTATTATATAGGACTGTTTTTGAGACTAGTGGGACTGCCATGATGATTTTGGGTGAGGATAAGCTAGTGTACCTGGTGAATCGAGAGTTTGAAACACTTACGGGTTACTCCAAAGCAGAGGTGGAGAACAAGAAAAAATGGACCGAGTTTATAGCCGAAGATGATGTGCCCCGAATGCAGGAATATCATATAAATCGCAGGAAAAATACCGGTTCTGTGCCGTATCAATATGAGTGTAAAGTTTTAAGCCGCAGTGGGGTTATTAAAGATATTTATGCCACCGTTAATATGATACCCGGTACCAAGAATTCGGTGGCGGCATTTCTAGACATTACCGATATCAAAGTAACTGAAAAGGCCTTGAAGGAAAGCGAAAGCAAGTATCGTATGCTGTTTAATAATATTGGGGATGCAATCGTCGTTCATGATGATGAATTGCGTATACTGGCGGTAAATGCTATAGCCTGCAAGAGATACGGCTACACTGAGTCCGAACTTTTGGCAAGTACGGTAGAAATGCTGAATACAACCCAGGAAAATCTTCGGGCCAAGGATCTAGTAAATGAATTAAATAAATATGGCTATCTATTTTTTGAAACCTTTCATCAATGCCGGGATGGAATGCTTATTCCGACCGATGTGAACGCCCAACAGATCATATGGCGGGGTAAGCCAGCTATAATTAGTGTTTGTCGCGATATCACCGATCGTAAGCGGACTGAAGCCGCCCTGCGGCAAGCCGAGGAAAAATTCTCCAAAGCCTTTCACGGGGGGCCGATTATGATGACTATGGCAACCGTTGAGGAAGGCAGATTTATAGATGTCAATCAGGCTATATGCGAGGGGTTAGGTTATACCCGGGAGGAGATTATTGGCCGCACCAGAAAGGAGATTAACCTTTATACACCCTTGGGAAGGGGGCAGGAACTGGGGCAGATGCTGATGGAGAAGGGCAAACTAGAGAATATGGAAGTCAACTTCATAACCAAAAGTGGCGAAATCCGCCAGGGAAGGGCCTGGAGTCAGTTATTCAGTATAGATGGTCAGCCTTGTCAGATTACCGGTCTGGTCGATGTTACCGAGCAGAGCCGTATTCAGAATGAGCTGGTCAAGTTGGAACGGCTATCGCTGGTGGGTGAAATAGCTGCTAGCATTGGCCATGAAATTAGGAATCCGATGACATCCGTGCGGGGTCTCCTGCAAGTCTTCAAAGATAAATATACTGAAGATGAAGATTTATTGAACCTGATGATCGAAGAACTTGACCGCGCCAATTCAATTATCACCGAGTTTCTTTCGCTGGCTAAGGACAAGCCGGTTGAGCTGCGGCCCTATAACTTGAATGCCATAATTGTCAAAATACTGCCGTTAATAAAATGTAGCGCAAGTAATCAGGGTAAGATGGTTATGGTAGAGACCGCAGCGATACCCGATCTGCTTATTGACGAGAAGGAGATCCGGCAGTTATTAATGAATCTAATTAACAACGGACTGGAAGCTATGCCGGCGGGTGGAACAATCACCATAAGAACGCAAAGTAATCAAGAACACGTTATTTTATCAATTGAAGATCGAGACAGCGGGGTCGACCCGGAAGTAATAGATAAGCTGGGAACCCCTTTTGTGACTACGAAAGGGACTGGGACTGGTTTAGGATTAGCAGTATGTTACGGTATCGCCAATC
>CAZYJA010000151.1:0-7302 GCA_964647245.1 uncultured Syntrophomonas sp.
GCTTGAAGAGCCAGTTGGTAGCCCATCGGGCCGAAACCGAATATGCCTCCTGCCGCCAAGGGAGAAATAAGCGATTGATGGCGAAATGTCTCCCGAGCAAAGATATTGGACAAATGCACCTCAATGACCGGGATTTGAACCAGCTTCAGGGCATCATAAATAGCTATACTGTAATGGGTAAATGCGCCTGGATTAATAACTATGCAATCAGCATGGTGGTAAGCCGCTTGGATTCTATCTACCAATTCACCTTCGTGATTAGATTGAAAGAATTCAACTTCGACGCCCGCACTTTCAGCGGTTGAGCGTATTTCGCTATTAATATCCTCCAGAGTCTGCGTTCCATAAAATTCTTTTTCTCTTATTCCCAGCATGTTCAAATTAGGTCCGTTTATAAAAAGAATCCTCTGCATATGTTATGACCTCCATTCTAGTGCCCGCCTACGCTGATATCTTGCAGCCTTATGGTAGGTGCAGCTTTACCTCCATAGAAACGAAGATCGCTGCCAACACTCTCAATATCCTGCAGTAACTTTAATAGATTCCCAGCAATAGTGATTCCTCTAACCGGGTAGGTTAAACATCCCTGCTCTATCATAATACCAGCCGCTCCCACCGAAAAATCACCTGAGATCGGGTTGGCAGTATGCATGCCCATAACCTCGGTAACATAGAAACCTCTTGCTATAGCCGCCACCAGACTATCCGGATTTTGCTTGCCTGGACTCAGCATGAAATTAGTGGTTCCAATTCCAGGCAGGCTTCTGAAGGACCCCCTAACTCCATTACCGCTGGATTTCCGCCCTTCCTTAAGAGCTGCATAAGTATCATAAAGAAATCCTTTAAGCTCGCCGTTTTCTATAATCACATTTCTCTGAGCCGGAACCCCTTCTCCATCAAAAGGAAAACTGGCAATGCCTGCTTCATAGCTCGCATCATCTATCAGGGTAAATGCCCGGGAGGCCACCAGGTGCCCCACCTTGCCTGCTAACATGGACTTGCCCTTTTGCACCGCATCGGCTTGGACCGAAGCAGATAAGAGACTCATAAACCGGGTTACTACATAGGGCTCCATGATACACGGCAGTTGACCGGAAGGAATGCTCTTTCCCTTTAAGCTGCGAACCGCCCGCATGGCTGCTTCCTCGCCCACCATCTGCGGAGTCAGGTTTTGTATTTTTTTGTTAACCATAACCGAGAATCCATTTTGCGCATCTCCATCCTCCTGGGCTACCAGTGATATATGCAATCCGCAGTAGCTTCCCTTGCCAAATGCATATAAGCCTTCACTGTTCATTACCAGGGATGAGAAAACCGTGTCTTCATAACCGGCTCTTTCCACCTTTTCGATCCTATTATCAAAAGCCCGAGCCACCCTTTCAACTTCTCTGGCCATCTCAATTTTAGCTTCCAGCGTAACAGCGTCAATTTCGGCATCGAAAGTTTGTAGGTCAGGGTATAATTGATTTCCGGCCGGAAAACGGTTGAATTCGTCGGCAGCAGTATAACTGGATATGCTGGCTGCATCTTTAACTACTTCCTCAATAGCGCGGGGAGAAAGATCACTGCTATAAGCAAATCCCATTCTGCCACGATTGAAAACCCGCACCCCTAGTCCCATTTCCTCGGCTTCTTTGAGGGTTTCTACCTGCCCGCCACTCAATTCTATACTTAATTCTCGCTCATGAAGTAGGAACGCCTCACCTGAAAGGCCCTGCTTTCGCACCATATTAATAGCTTGCTCACCAGCACTCCTTAAGATCTCTTCCATCCTGATGCCTACTTTCTTCTAATCCGCTTGATGGAATCCTCACCGTTATGGGTTCCTCCAACGGTTAGTTCTTTAATGCGAATGGTAGGCTGGGCATCTGCTACCGCTACCCCCTGACCATCCTTGCCACACACCCCTATGCTAAAACCCAAATCTTTGCCTACCCGGTCAATATCGAGTAAGGCTCGCGGGCCGTTCCCGGTAAGAGTAGCTCCCCGCACCGGATAACTTATTTTCCCGTCCTGAATAATATATCCTTCCTGCACCTCAAAAACAAAGTCCCCATTGGTGGTATTCACCTGGCCTCCACCCATCTTCTTGACCAGCAGACCCCGGGGAGTACTATTTATAATCTCATCCGGGTCATCAGTGCCCGGGGCTATGAAGGTGTTGCTCATGCGCGGGATAGGCTTGTCTTGATAGGACTCCCGGCGTCCGTTGCCACTCGATTCTACTCCATCTTTATGGGCGGTCAGACGGTCATGAAGATATCCGCGGAGAATACCTTGCTCAATTAACACGGTGCGGCGAGCAGGTGAGCCTTCGTCGTCCCAAACGAAACTGCCATATTTGCCGGGCAGAGTAGCATCATCTATCACGGTGACCTTTTCCATGGCTACCTGCTCACCCAGTTTATTGGCATATACCGAAAGCCCCTTTTGTACCAGGTCGGCTTCCAGTCCGTGCCCGCAAGCTTCGTGGATCATAGTGCCACCTGCGTCAGCATGCATGACTACCGGCATTCTACCGGTTGGTGCCGGGCGAGCGGAAAGCATTGCCAGTGCTCTCCCGGCAGCCTGCTCCGCCATTTCTTCCACTGATATAGCCTCCAACAATTCCCAGCCCGAGACGGCTCCGGCTACTTCGTATCCGGTTTGAATCTGTCCATCCCGCGCCGCAATGGCATTGACCATTATTCTGACGCGGGCCAGTTCATCCTCTACCAGTTCACCGTGGGAATTGGCAATTTGCACTTGCTTGTGCATATCACCCAATGCTACCGTAACCTGCCGAATTTCTTTATCCATATTGCGGGCTACATTATTGGCAGCCAGAACCTGTTCAATCTTTTCGGCAAAATCCACTTCTTCCGGCAACCGGCGCAACTTTAGGCTAAACTCCGGCTCCTTTAGAGATAGGTTTATCGTCGGTCCAGCTGTGCCGGCCTTGGAACCAGTGGTATGATTAGCCACCGCCGCAGCTTTCAACAAGCCCTCAGCGGTGAGGTCATTAGTGTATACGTAGCCAGTTTTGCCATCCTTGACCACCCTGATACCGGCTCCTTTTTCCCGACCGCTATTTATCTTCTCAATCTTGTCATCCTCGCAAAAAACGTTGCTGGTTCGCTTTTCTTCCACATATACCTCAGCGAAATCGCCGCCTTTCTCCAAGGCTTTGTCCAGAACTATTGATAATAGATTTTTATCTAACACATTAAACCTCCGATGATAAATAATAGTTTTACCGCTCTGGTTTATTAAGTGACATACTCCTAAGCCCGGATTTTTTGGCCTGAAAACTCCAACTATAAAGGCGGCCTTTAGCCGCCTCAGACCGTCAAAAGGCCAATAGCTGCCTTAATTCGGAAGACCGTTTCAATCGACGTCTTAGACGGGGACATTCCCTTCAGGGGTGTTCCCCTACCGCAAACTCGCCTCCGATTGCTTTGCTCTTAACCTGTTTTGCTAGCCCTGTTCTTAGCAAATTTTAGTTATTCGACATAAAATGGCCATAATCCTGCTAATGTCGAGCTGCTGCCAACACTTTTTACTACCGGTTGATCTACACCATATAAGCGTATTATTGATCTAAAACCATGGTATTATGCCTATATATCACACTCGACCCGTTTTTCTATCATTCAGTCAGGCTCCAGGAGCTTATCGCGTATCGAAGAAAATTGTAAAATCCAAATTAATCTCCATTTGATTGATATCATAAGCCTGGGACTCTTGAGTATCTATTAAACTTCCTGCAGATTCACTGTTGGCTTCATCCCCGGGGGTATCCAGTTCCAACTCCACTGGGGGCTGAACATTTCTAAGCACATTAAAACTAATGCTATTGATTCTATATATGCGGGGTGCATTTTCTATTCGTTGCAGTAAGGATATCAGGTTTAAATGGGTCCCGCTGGCAGTCAACTGAAAATTGCCGGATTGTACCGTTGGCGTAATTAAATCAGCCTTATCATTGCCATATTTATTAGCATCCATGGCTATTGGAGCCTGAGAACTTTTTTTATAGTTCAGTGACTTTATGGTTAGGCTGGATTCGCTGGCACTCTGTTGTATAAAATCGATTACATCAGAAACCATTGCCGTGTTCGGTATTTTAAGAAGTATTGCTTCGTAATCACCCCATACTTGCTGCTTTTCCATCCAGCTATCTCCGGCCCAGTTTGCCTGGGGTTCCAACACCTGTATTTGGGTCATCAAGCTTTGGTTATCGGTCTTAATCTGGTTTATTTGTAAATTGACCGGTTGAAAAATTAAACAGTATATAAGATAAGTCCCGCCGACAACCATCAGTAGTCCCAACAGCGCGTATTCGCGCTTTGATAAATTCACTTGCCTGGGACCTCCCAAGCCAATTCCAAAGTAAATTTAGCTTCCCCACTTTCCTCATCCGTCACGGAAGTTAATACCTCTACATGGTCAAATCCCAAGTCTCTTTGCAGCCCTTCCATCAACCTGGCAATTTGGCTATGATCAGGGCTGAACCCATTCATCACGATTTTGGGGGCTTTAATATCCAATCCCACCACCAGGAGCTCAGGAGGTTTGACCTCATCTAGAGCAGTTATTAGACTGCTATAAGATACCTGCTCCTTTTGGATGTCTGCTACTGCCTGGCTTTGGCGAGCCAACTCTATTTGTAAATCACGAATAGGCTTTTGTCTTACAATTTCATTATTATATTTATTAAGGACTGATTTCAATTCAGTGTTGACCACTTTCTGGTGGTTGAGTTCTTTAATCAAGGATGTATAGGCAAATCCGATTAAACCACCAATAATGGCCATGATAATGAACCCGGTTCCCCAGTAAAGCAGGCGCGTATTGTGCGGTTCTTTAGGTACCAAAAGGTTTATATTAATCTGCGCCTTAGACATTAAACTACCTCCCGGGCCGCCAGGCCCAGCGTTACATTAAAGTCATACTGCAGCTCCAGCTTTTGGGCTGCACTTAGATGGGGTGGAGCAATTATCCTTGGTAATATATCCGCAACTTCCACCTGGCACCCCAGTTCTTCAATCAATCTAGCGTGCAGAGCCCTAATCGCTGCTCCTCTACCGCATAGGATAAAATTATCTATCTCCTCAGGGCCTGTTTCACCCTGCATTACGTAATATTCTGCCATACGTTTTATTTCGACGGTTATATCTCCGGTCAGGTGGTCATATTGTTGATCAAGGCCTATTTCAGCTTCATTAAATCCGTCCGGTCTATACCAGCTATTTATCTTAAAGATCTTTTCTAATGCCGAACATCCCACCGGTAAGGACTGGTAAAAAACCAGGTTGATCCCTTTAAAAACCGCGAAATACGAACGCGATAGACCTAATTCGATAAAGCCGGTTACCGAGTCGGTTGTCCCCCCCAATACTCTATACAAAGCCAGTGGTTCAATTTCTACCACCGCAAGTCTAAGCCCAGCTGCCCGGCAGGTTGTGGCCAGGTTCTCAACCTGCCGCCGACGTACTGCCACAAAGAAGATTTCCGTTTTCTTCCCTTCCTCATCCTCGAAGTTCCGCAGCGGGAAAATATCTATCGCGGCCTCTTCCACCGGGATAGGCAAAAAGTTGGTAGCCTGATAATGGACTGCCGCCTTTAATTCTTTAAGCTTCATGCTGGGTAAAATCAAATTACGGATATACACCTGCTGCCCGGTTACGGCGGATACTACCTGTTGGCCAGTGAGGTTTAATTGCTTGACTAAACCTTGCAGTTCTTGGCCCAGTCTTTCCGGGTCCTGAATAATGCCTGCTGCAAAAGCTCCAGCTGGCATAGGCAAACTGCCGTATTTAACTAGCTGCAAACCATTTTGACGTCTCTTTACCTGGGCCAGCTTGATGGTCTGATCACCCAAATCCAGGCCGATGCCGGGTAAGCGGTTAAACAAATATATCCCCCCGTATCACTATGTTGCTGGTGGCGAGGAAGGTTAAATCTCCGAGTCACAAATTGTTCGGACACTGCCTTATTCAATCCTATATGAACTAATACCGCCCCGATGCATGGAATAATCGCGTTTCGGCAAGCCAGTTACAGTATCTATATTTCCTCCTGTATAACGATAGCTTAATTCCACCGCTATTTTCTTATATGCATTGCCTAAATTGCCGGTCGAAGTTAGTTTATAAACAACCGGATTAGCTGTCTCATTGGAAACTCGTATAGCTTGCCAATTGCTTATCACAAAGTTTGGGGATCCGGGATCAGCCAGATTGGATCCGATCCTCTGCGGAATAATTTCCGGCTGCAAATTTATGAACATAGGGAGGTCAGCCTCATCCTGCCTGTTTACCAAGTGCAGATAAATCCGCTCCGCCGCCCAGTCCACCCCTGCATCAGCAGCCTGTTGGGCTTGTTCGGCTCGGGATTCATAATGACTGATCTTTAATTCCCAGCTCGCCACCTCAACTGTAGTTGCCCCCAGCAAGCTAATAACCACTAGAATTATCAACACCATCAGCATCAGGCTGCCCCGCTCAGAACTCAGGGTTTTCTTCAGAAAAATAATGATTTACCTCCTATTGGCAGTTGCCGCTATAGTTGCAGTCGGAGACTAATGCTGCTGATCAGTTGACAAGTAGCGCCATTAACTGTCGCAGCAGCAGTTATGGTTACCATACCGGAGCTCCCCGCAAAATAAAGGCTCTTAATATTTTCGGCGATTGGCACTTTAGCCTTTCCATCCCGATATAGCTGGTTATTAGCCATATAGTATTTGACTAGCTCACCAGTGGTGGTATGCAAAATTAGGCAGGTACCACCCTCCTGGATTGACACCTCAGATGCAGCCCGGATATCATCGCCCATCTTGTGCATAGCGCTGCGAACTGCATACTGAGCGTCAGATGCTGAAGAGAGCCGCTGGAAAACATTGCTGCCGTTCCAGTATATGCTCATCATGCCGCTTAAAACCAGCGCAGCTAAAGCCATAGCCACCAAATATTCTACTAGCGTGCTTCCTCGGTCTTGCCAGCCGTTAGCCATTTCACCGACCTCTATTCCTTTTTAATCAGAGTACTCATTTGCAAGCTTCGCGAAGTAGTTCCCTCCTGCCAGCTTACGGTCACGGTGATGTCATAAAGGTTGCCATAGGGAGGATTTTGTTGTTCCAGGCGGGTGATTATAGCTGACATTCCGCCCCTGGGGTACCCATATGCCGGAAAAAGATCAGGGGCTCTCTGGCCTGAATTGCCAGTCATAATTTTACTCCGATCGGATCGCAGCGCTTCCAGTACGGATGCGGCATAGTTGCTGGCAACCGTTACCCGCTCAGCTTTACTAATCCAAAGTGCT
>CAZYJA010000152.1:0-7281 GCA_964647245.1 uncultured Syntrophomonas sp.
AATAGGCATTTTTGGGACATACCTTCATACATTCAGGATCCAAGCAATGCATGCACTGCCATTTTAGAAAATTCCAGCGAACCCCGTCAACTGGATCCTCGTGTTCGATAAAACGAATAAGGGTGTAAGTGTTGCCATTAGTATCTTCATGGGTTGCATAATTGCCTTTAAAGGGTTCCATTACCGCCGGAAGTTGATTGGAGTCTTTGCACGCAACCAGACATCCCCGGCAGGCAGTACATTTACTAACATCATATAAATTCGTCATTAATCTTGCCATACTTAAGCCCTCCTTATATCGCAAAGCCAGGCTTTGTATTCGGGAATCATGGTGTTAGCATCACCGACATGCGGTGTCAGGCGGTTGGCCGGGTCTCCGGTGGCATAACCTTTGAATCCAAACTGCCATAGTGCTCCAACCATGTGTACTTCTTTTCCGTCAACTATATAAGGCTTGATGCGTTTGGTCACGCAGGCTACAGCTTCAATATCGCCTCTGGTAGTCGATACGATAACTTGATCGCCATTTTCGATTTCCCTAAGCTTACCCAACTCTTCGCTTATTTCCACAAACATATTAGGCATAAGTTCAGCCAGCCAGGGTAGATTACGGGTTAATGCCCCGGTCTGCCAGTGTTCAACGACACGGTAGGTTGTACCAATAAACGGATATTGTTCAACCTTACCTAGTTTATCCGGTTCCCAGATCTTGCTGGCCGGATTGACTGCCTGGCTATTCATCAGGTTCTTCACTGGACTCTCCCAAGGCTCATAGTGCTCAGGGAAAGGACCATCCTTGAAAGACGCCTTAGCAGCAAAGAAACAACCTTTACCTTCCGGTCTCATTATGAAAGGATTGGCCTTATCCGGTGGAGCTGTCTTGGTGGTATCACACACGTCATCACCTACCCAGCTGCCTACTACTTCGGGTTTTAACGGATCAGATATCTTAGTCGCATCCCAGCGAATTAATACCCGGTCGTCATCACCCGGCCAGGGGGTTACGCCATCAGGCTGTATTGAACAACGATTGTAAATTATGCGGCGGTTAACCGGCCAACACCAACCCCAGTTGGAATACAGGCCCAGACCAGTTTTCGAATTATCTTTGTTATCGCGATGCATCGGCTTGTAATCCAGAGAGCCATCCGCTTTAGTGGTCATCTGACCACAGTAAATCCAAACCCCACAGGCAGTACTGCCGTCATCTTTCAGGGAAGCAAATCCAGCACTGATAGGTTTATTATCAGCTACTGTATAACCGCTGTATTCATGGCCCACCAAAATGGGTTCAGGTTCTTCGCCATGCCCATAACCCCAGGTCATGTTTTTAATGGGCTCATCCTGAGGAAGAGTGCTATCCTTATAGAGCTTTTGGATACCTTTAGCCATTTGGTCAATCATCCACAGGTCAGATTTAGATTCCCCAACCGGTTCCGCACCTTTCCAACGATACTGTACCCAACGGCCGGTTTGAGCTGCGGTTCCTTCCTTTTCGAAAACTGCTGCTGCAGGCAGGAAAAACACTTCGGTTTGAATATCTTTGGGTGTACGAATCGCAACCTTGTCATTTTTCACCGGTCTTTCCCAAGCTGCATAAGTCCAGAACTCAGCGGTCTCGTTCAACCATAGATCACAGCTGACCATCCACTTCAAGTTGCAGAGAGCGGTTTGTTCCTTATTAGCATTGGGACCACCTACTACCGGGTTGGTGCCCATCACGAATAATCCGTCAATTTCTTTTTTATACATAGCTTCAAACATAGCTATGTGAGAATAGTTCTTTGTTGCCTCACGTTTAGGCAAGTAATGATAAGCAAAATCATTTTCCTTGGTGCATGCTTTTCCATACCAAGCTTTCAATGTGCTTACTAGCCACTTGGAGGTATTAATTTTAAAACCCGAATTAGGGAATCCAGCAGCTACGGCTGCCCGGAACTCATCTATGTTAGTAGCCGGAATCTTGGCAGCTCCAGGGGTGACTGCCTTCACATATGAGATCAGATCCTTGTTGGACACGCTGTTGGTCGGAGAATCAAGGTATCCGGGAAGATTACCGAAAAGCAGTGCCATATCGGTAGCACCCTGAACATTGTTTTCACCGCGCAGCGCATTGATGCCGCCGCCGGGACGCCCCATGTTGCCCAGCAGTAACTGAACATTGGTAAAGGACTTAACGTTTTGACTGCCGACCGTATGCTGGGTAATGCCCATAGCATACATTATATTACCAACTTTATTGGGTGCTCCGGTAGAACAGAATAATTTCAAAACTTCCAAATATTTGTTTTTCGGCGTTCCTGTGATTTTGCATACACTGTCAATATCATAACGAGAATAGTGTTTAGCCATCAATTGGAATGCACAACGGGGATTCGACAGAGTCGGATCCTTCAATATGGTGGTTCCGTCAGCATCATATTGATAATCCCAGGTTTTGTTATCATAAGACCGTTTGGCGGCATCATAACCGGTGAACAGACCATCCTTAAAATCAAATCCATCCGCAATAAGGTATGAAGCATTGGTATAGGCCAGAACATACTCTTTATGATAAAGTTGGTTATCAATGATATATTTGATCATTCCACCCAGAAAAGCTATATCGGTTCCAGACCGCAAGGGAGCATACAGGTCAGCTACTACCGAAGTACGGGTATATCTGGGATCAACATGAATTATTTTGGTTCCCCTGACCCGACGACCTTCACCCAGCCATTTCATCCCGATAGGATGATTTTCGGCCATGTTGCTGCCCATGATGAGGGCAACGTCAGTATTCTTTAAATCAATCATATGATTGGTCATAGCACCCCGGCCAAATGCTGGTGACAAACCTGCCACCGTAGCGGAGTGTCAGATACGGGCCTGAGTTTCGAGATAGACCATCCCCATACAACGTGCCAGTTTGCTCCACAGGTAGGCTTCTTCATTATCCAGGCCTGAACCTCCTAAAGAGGCAATTTTCTCGGTGCGATTAACTATAATTTCGCTGCCATCAGCAATTTTTTCTTTGTGAATGAAGCTCTTATCTCTGGTTTCCTTCACCCGTTGGGCTATTTCGGCTATCATCCATTCCCAAGATTTTTCTTCCCATTTATCACTTCCCGGTGCACGGTACATAGGCTTTTGTACCCGCTTAGGATTTATAATCTGTTCTCCGGTTTCTGCATCGTAAATTTCTCTAAGGTTGAACATTGCGGCGCCCTTGGCACAAGCTGCGCCTCGATTGATTGGATTGTCAGGATCTCCTTCAACACTGAGAAGCTTGATAAATTTGCCGGCTGCATCCCTTTCAGAATAAACAACAAGACCACAGCCCGAAGCACAGTACGGACAAACAGTTGGTACGGGTTTTATATTTTTGATCCGTAACTTTCTGGCTGCGGCGGCCGCAGGCTCTAAGTCAAAACCTAGGTCTACAACGGCTATGGCTGCTGCGCTCGCACCGGTTACCTTGAAAAATTGTCTGCGGGTAACCTTCATAGGAATAACCCTCTCCTTTCCCCATTTAAATTGTCTCTGGGTAGAACTAGCATTGAGCTAGTATAACATCCCGGAATAAAACGAACACTCAAATTGTTAAGCTGATCAGCACTAAAGCAACTGAAAAATGCATGATTTACCAGCCATAGGCGTTAGAGCGCGCTATATCGGGCATGAAGTTCGACATATTCCCCAAAAAATTACCACCTCCGTAGGGGATTATAAATATATATTGCACCTTACATTATCCAGTAAGGCCCAATGACATGTGAAAAATAGTATTTATATGGTTATGATTTTAAGGTGATTAGGGTTGCGGCAACCGATCAGGTTATGGTTAGCCTATTTCTATTTATGGCTTTAAAACAACTATAACCAATACCAGGTTCGTACTGCCGTGGCCACCTTATCTAAAAGACACTTCGACAAAAATAGTTAAATCCCTGCAAATATAATAATGCAAGGATTTATATAACAGTGAATAATGAAAAAAATAACTAAAAGTAATATGAAATTATTCTGCAGGATATTCGTAGATTGTCTGTCCTGAAAGATCGAGCTCATAACCACCAGACTTCTCGATCAGAGCTCTGAACCGGGGACTATGGATAGCAGCCAGCAAGCCGTCCAGCTGCTTTTGGCTTAGCAAATCCGGTAATATGCACAGGTCATAACGTTCCACCTCGATAGGGATAAAATCCAGATTTAAAACCTGAGCGCTGGCATAGATGGCCAGACCGGTATCGCAGCCATCGTTTTTAACCGAGGATGCTACCGCCAAATGCGTGTATTCCTCACGGTTATACCCGTTAATATTTTTTGCGGATAAATTTTCCTTGTTAAGCAAATAATCCAAGAGCAATCTGGTTCCGGCACCCTTCTGTCTATTAATAAAACGAATATCTGGACGGGTGAGATCTTTAATACCTTGAATATTTAAGGGATTGCCCTTTTTAACCACCAGACCCTGATGGCGTTTGACCAGATTTACTAACAGCAGTTTTTGCCCGGGTAAATATTTTTGCAGATAGCTTACATTATAATCACCGCTGTTATAATCAAGCAGGTGCAGTCCCGCACAATGGGTTTCATGCCTGGAAAGGGACATGATTCCGCCCATACTGCCTACATTGGTGGAGACCATGCGCAGGCCCTGCTCCCTTTGCATTATGTCGATTAAGAAGTCGATGGACATATCATGACTGCCCAGACACATCAGAGTGTTTTCGATCACCCGGGCGGAACGGTTTAAGGTCACTTTACAAGCCGACCCGGCGTTAAGTCCTTCGCTGCCTCTAGGGATATGTATTACGCCGTCGGATTTAACCAGGATACTGCTCAGTCCCGCACCCCTGTTAAGAGGGTATGCGATAGCCTGGCCAGATATTCTTGCTACATTAACATTTACGAATTCGTCTACTCCGGCATGCGAAGGGAGTTTACGGGCAATGGAACATTCCATAGTGGGCAGATCAGGGACTTCCTGTCCCATTTTCTTATACAAGATAGGGCGGGCAAAAAGGGAGAAGATAAGCTGGGCTGATATGGGATAGCCGGGCACCCCGATAACGGGTTTCTCGTCAATTATACCCAGAATAGCGGGTTTGCCGGGCCGGGTGGCCAGCCCATGTACAATCAGGTGACCCAGTTCCTGGACTATGGTCGAAGTGTAGTCTTCGCGCCCCGCCGAAGAGCCAGAACAGATTATGATCAGATCAGCCTTTTTGCTCATGGCGAGTACCGCTTGCCGAATTAATTCCTTATCGTCTATGACGATTTCATGGCGCAAAGCTATGGCGCCCCACTCTTGACAGAGGGCCGCCAACATGGTGCCGTTGGATTCGACGATCTGTCCCGGAGTCATATGCTCATTGCCCGTTTCTATAAGTTCGGTTCCGGTAGGAATAATACCCACTACCGGTTTTTTGATTACCTTAAGCCGGTGGACGGAAGCGGTCTTGGCTGCAGCCAGTTCGTAAGGACCAATGCGGGTGAGGCTGGGTACAATCATGTCCTGTTCTACCAGGTCTTCCCCGATTGAGCGAACATGTTGCCAGGGAACCGCGGGTTTGATGATCTGTACCTGGTCATTAATAAAATTTACGTCTTCTATCATTATTACCGCGTCATATTCCGGAGGGACATAATCGCCGGTATCTACAACCAGTACTTTATCGGCTGGCAAATTTATGGGATTAACCTCACTGGCATGGTAGGTGGAAGCTGCTTGAACAGCAATTCCGTCCATGGCTGAAGCAATATAATGAGGAGAAGACCTCCTGGCCAGAACAGGCTCGGCAGTCCATCTGCCCAATGAATTGACCACATCAATTTCTTCGCTCTCCAATTGGAACCAGTTGGAGTTGTCCAACTGCTCCATAAACATTGCCAAAGCTTTTTCGAGGGGCATATTCTCTATATAAATATTTCTGCCCAATTATATTCCTCCTTACAATCTAAACCCAGTTAGTTATTTGTGTGATTATCGTAGTTTAAGTATAATTGATATGGTAAGAAAATGAAAATTTACGAGGAGGATGGCAATGCCGGAATTCCTAAAAGTATTGACCTATCAAAGTGCCCGCCAGCTGATTGTAGATCACTTTCCAGCCCGGGAAGTTGAGTATTTGCCCCTGGAAATGTGCAACCACCGGGTTCTGGCCATGGATATAGCCAGCCCCGAAGATATACCGGCTTTCGCTCGCTCTACCGTGGATGGCTATGCGGTTCGGGCGGAGGATACCTTTGGGAGTAGTGAGTCTCTGCCGGGTATGATGGAATGTATAAATGTAGTGACGATGGGTGAGGAACCCCAGTTTGAGATTGGCAATGCAGAGTGTGCCTGGATTCCGACCGGGGGAATGCTTCCGCCAGGCAGCAATGCCTCAGTAATGGTTGAGTATACTGATAAACTGGGTGACAACACGGTATTGGTGTCTCGACCGGTGGCTCCCGGTGAGAACGTCATGCAAAAAGGTGAGGATGTAAGTCGGGGCAAGCTGATATTTAGCAGCGGAAGAACCCTAAAGGCTCAGGAAATAGGACTCCTGGCATCATTAGGGATAGATCGGGTGCCTGTTTTCAGGCCGTACCATATTGGAATATTATCGACGGGTGATGAAATAATCGATTTAGATCAAGTGCCGACGGTGGGACAGGTGCGAGATGTAAACTCCTATTCGTTAGCGGCCGCCTTGGAATCCTGTGGGGCTGCACCGCGACGTTACCCATTAGTAGATGATAACCTGGCTGCTTTGCAGCGAGCGGTGGCAACTGCGCTGCAGGATAACGACGTTCTAATTATGTCAGGGGGCAGTTCGGTAGGTGTTGCTGACTATTCGATTGATGTCATGCTTTCATTTCCTGACTCGGAAATGCTATTTCACGGGATTGCCGTGAAGCCTGGCAAGCCTACCATTGGAGTAAGGGTAGGGGAGAAGCTTATTATTGGCTTGCCCGGGCATCCGGTTTCTGCCCTGATGGTATTCTATATCCTCTGTGCACCCGTAATTAGTTCCGGTTCAGTTAGACAGGTGGAAGCCAGGATGACGGTCAATGTAGCTTCTCAGCCGGGCAGGGACGACTTCATCCCAGTACAGTTACTGGAAGATGATGAAATACCGCAGGCCAAACCGCTCCTGGGCAAATCGGGATTAATGAGCATCATTGCGCAAGCGGATGGTTATGTGCACATAGCCTATGAAAAACAGGGGATAAAGGCCGGCGACCTGGTAAAGGTAAATTTGTTCTAAAGGTAAATTCGGTAAATTAGGGGGTAAATTCGGGGACGGTTCT
>CAZYJA010000153.1:0-7190 GCA_964647245.1 uncultured Syntrophomonas sp.
CTCAGGAATGGTCATGAAGAAGCGTTTCATATCCGGGTGGGTTACGGTTACCGGTCCCCCCCGTTCGATCTGCTTGCGGAAGGTGGGTATGACACTGCCCCGGCTGCCCAGGACGTTGCCGAAGCGCACCGCGGCAAAACTGGTGGAGCTGCTGAGGTTAATGTCTTTTATGATCAGCTCGGCAATTCGTTTGGTGGCTCCCATTACACTGGTGGGGTTAACTGCCTTATCCGTGGAGATGAGGATGAAGCTCTCGGCTCCGTATTTATCGGCCAACTCCGCGACATTTCTGGTCCCTAGCACGTTATTATAAATGGCTTCCTCGGGATGACGTTCCAAGAGCGGTACGTGCTTATAGGCGGCGGCATGGAAGATGATCTGGGGCCGATATTTGTTAAAGGCGGCGTCCAGGGTTTCCCGATGTTTTACATCCAGGAGCTCAACCGCTATTTTGGCCTCGACTTCAATGGCGATTAACTCCTGCTCAATGTCAAATAAGTTGTTCTCACAGCAGTCCAGGACCACTAAGAGTTTGGGCTGGAAGCTGGCGATCTGACGGCACAGTTCTGAACCAATAGAGCCGCCGGCCCCGGTAACCAGGACAGTTTTGTTATGTATGTAGCCGGATACTTCCTCAATATCAATAGCTACTGGATCACGGCCCAATAGGTCTTCCATCTGGACATCCCGGAGATGAGCAACCATGTTATTGTTATCGGCGCTATGATAAATATTTGGTAGTATTTTCAGACTGACCGATGTTTGTTTGCATATATCGATAATCTGTTTGATAACCTTGCCCCCTACCGAAGGCATGGCTACAATGATTTCATCAATTTGCAATTCCTCGACCAGGCGGGTGATTTCCGAGCGGTTACCCTTCACGGGGATTCCCAGCATGATGCGGTTTATTTTCGCTGGTTCATCGTCGATAAATGCCACCGCTTCGAGGCCCAGGTGGGGATTATTCTGGATCTCTCGCACCAGTAGGGCTCCGGCATCACCGGCACCTACAATTAGTACTCGCTTACAGGCCCGATTGGTCTTCAGGTGGTAATCCCGGAGGAGCCTCCACCACAGGCGGGATGCCCCGATGAAGGAATTAACTCCAAACCATCCCAGGATATATATTGATCGAGGGAGTTTGGGGAAGCCGAAAAGCTCAATAAGGGCAATGATAACCAGCATGCTGCAAGTGCTGGCACCCAGGATGGAGAAGAACTCGCCGATGCTGGCGTAACTCCACATCCGCTTATAGAGCTTGAAGGCCAGCATAAAGAATAAGTGAACTGCAGTTATGACCGGTACGAGGCTGAAGAAGGCCGTGGTGTATTGGAGTGGTATATTTCCGTCGAATCTCAGCAACAGTGCGCTGTAGACGGCGGAATTCACGAGCAGAGCATCGATTATGAGCATCGTCATAGTACGAAAAGAAATAAACCGCATTTATCTTCTCCTTCTGAAAATAACTGGGGGTCAGACCCCAAGTTATTGTATTTAAAGTACCCGGGTGCAATAACTCGGGGTCTGACCCCCAGTTATTTTGGTATTACTTAACCCAAAACCTATTATATGATATTTTGGCCACAATATGTTAGGTTACAATTCGACAAATAGGGATTTTTCCTGCTGAGGGGATGGGAAATTTGTTTGTTTATAATATATTGAGGGACTATTAGCATATATTAAAGCTCCCCTGAGACTCCGTCCCCGGGGAGCTAATAATTGTGGTGCCTGGCACCACAATTATTTATTATACATGCGCAGGATTATAACCGCGGCCTCAGCGCGGGTGGTATTTTCAAAGGGGGCGAATTGGGTAGTGCTCCTACCTTTCATTATTTCCTGCTCTACTACGGCGGCCACACTATCAGCGGCCCAGGATGAAATGTACTGCAGATCTTCATATTGAAGCATATTAACTATTCTGGTGTATGACCCGGTGTTCTTGCCTTTATAGGACAATGCCCGGCTGATCATTACGGCGATCTGCTCGCGGGTAATGGGATCATTAGGTCCAAAGGTCGTGGCCGTGTATCCAGTAATCAGGCCGGAATCTGCCGCCGTGTTTACTACATTGAAGTACCACGCATTGGCCGGCACATCATAGAAGCGCCCGGAAATCTGAATGCTGGGAACTATGCCTAAGGCTTTAACCAGTAGGGCTGAGAATTCGGCTCGGGTTATAGTGCGATTGGGCGCAAACTCAGTGGTACTTATGCCGCTGACTAAACCGAGTTTCACCATTTTCTCTATATCCGCAGCCGCCCAGTGACCAATGGTATCACTAAATATTGCAGTCGACGCTGCTACCTGAATGATGGCGAAGGTACTGAATTTGTCGACCTGGAAGCTGATTCCCACCGGGTTGCCGCTGGCATCTTTAACGATGGTGCCGGCAATAACCTGTTTGCCTCCATCGGAATGAACGGCAAATATCGCCAGGGATTGCAGGAAGCTGGCCTGGGCTGCCGGGTTGGTGGGTATATCGATGCCGGTCAGGGGCAGGGTTACGGCGGTACTTCCCTGGATGTCAGTATGGATCACCGTTGGGGTTCCCAGAACTCTAGCTCCCTGGGTTCCCGGAACGCCAGCCATTTGCGCCGTCGACTCAGCTGCGGTTCCTTTTGCCACGGTAATAGATAATTCCTGGCCCGCCTTCGCAAACGCATCCACCAGGGCCTTCGGTACTTCCAGGGTGGCATTGGGAGTCGTTATGGCCAAGCCTAGCCCGCTGGAACTCTGCATGACACTGGCCGGAATATCAATTATGGTTTTAGCCGCCTGGGCGGTCGGGGTTATGTTAATCTGCACGAAGGCCTTGCCGGCGGTAATGGCCTGGGCGATTTCTGTCTTCACCTCTTCTTTTACCGTAAAGGTCTCCACCGTTTGTCCGGCCGGGGTGGTGGTTACCTGTTTATCGATGCCTTGTTCCGTTATTACGGCTGTATTGGCCGTAGTGATTACTCCCGTGGTGGGCGGGGGTGGTTGGGTTGCAACGGGCGGTATAACCGGCTGGGCGGGTAAAGCTCCGCCTCCGCCCCCGCCTCCAGTCGCTGGCGGGGTAACCGGGGGTGGGGTGGGATTGATACGAGCCTGTACTTCTTTGCGGACTATCCCCTGCATCTCACTAAGCTGGGCCTGGTATAGGTCCTGGTTACCAGCCTGCTCTAACATGAAAGGCAGCAGATCATTTTTATATTTATCTCCGGTTAATAGGACGCTGCCGACACCGTTTTTGATCTGCACATTGATGCTTTGATCGGCATCATAGTTATCTACGACGTATTCGACTACATCCTGAAGAAATATTTCCATTTTACCCGCTAATGCCGGGTCTATGGTTCCGTAGATATCCGGGTACTTAGCCTCAAACTCGGCCACATCAGCGGATAGATTAGCCCTGGCTGGCAACGGTAATATAAAGAGAAATAGTAAGCACCAGCATAGTAATTTTTTTAGCATATAATAACCCCTTTTTTACATCTATTTGTTTTATATTATTTTACATAAATATGTATTAATAGGAAAGGTTTTTCCCCCGGAACTCTAAATATCCGGCGTGGCTATAACTTCGGTAGTTGCTTCCAGGGTGGGATCAATGTTAGGAATAACGCGGGTTAGTGTGGCCGGCATTATAACAGTTACTGGATTAGGAAATCTAGCATCAGTCTTGGATGTGTATTTTATTAAATTGAACTTTGTCATATCTGTACCATCCATATTCTTTCCCTTAATATAGGCATAAGCAACATTTGCTGAAACCATATCGGCGTAAATCTTAGATATATTATTATGAATTGCATAAACCTTATATCCCCCTCCGACTCTAATTTTATTATAATAATCATTGAACAAACCGGCCCCCGGTTGACCTCCTTTATAGCATGCCAATGAATTATTTAATTGGATATAATTATATTGCCTGACGTCCTCGGCATTGTCTTTATTGATTAGCAGAATGGCATCCAGGGATACTTGAGCAGGACCAGAGGAAGCAAGCCTTTTTTCCACTTCTTTCCGAACTATTGACTGCATCTCACTTAACTGAGCTTGATATAGCTCTGTGTTCTCAGACTGTTCCAACATAAAAGGCAGTAAATCATTTTTATATTTGTCTCCGGTTAGTAATACGCTGCCCACGCCATTTTTAATCTGTACGTTTATATCTTGACCGGTAGTGTAGTGGATGACCACGTAGTCAACTACATCTTGCAAGAATATCTCCATCTTTATGGCCAATGCGGGATCGATGTTTTCATATATTTCCGCATATTTTTGCTCGAACTGCCTAACATCATCGGATAGAGTGGCATTTGCTGAAAGCGGAAATATTAGCAGAATCAGCACCCAACAATATAGTATTCTTCTCAATATTTCCCTCTCCTTAGCAAGATATCTTTATTATAGCGAATATTAGGCTTATTAAATACCGGCATAAAATCAAAAACAGGCTAGTCCTTAATATACTTTCGGGCAAGCCTGTTATTTATTAAATTGTTTTCTTTAGTCTCTTATTCCGGATTAGCTGCAAAATGGACGGTATAAACTGTTGTTCCACTGCTGCTACCGGTAATGGTTAAGGTGACCGGGCTGTTGATAATCAAATTTTCCCCTGAGATGCTGGTTGATCCGTTTCCTCTGAATGCCATTAGCTGTAGGGCAGTCGTCATCAGGTTTTCGGCAGTGGTTGCTGTACCATTAATGTCATACTCAGAAGTCTTAATGTTGTAACTAACATCTTCTGTTATAGTAGCTGTGCCTGTGCTGTATCTATCGGCTGAGTTCACGTTAAATGTAAGAATCGGAGCAGCAGGTGTGCCACCTACTATCGGAACTATTCCGGCGACATATACGTCAGTGAGGGGTGGACCCAGTACTGGCGGAGTATCCGGGGTAAATATAGTTTCTGTAGTTGGAACTAATGCTGGATCAACATTCGTAATTACCCGGGTAACAATTGAAGGCATAGCAGCTGTGACCGGGTTAGGAAATCTGGCATCCGTCTTTGACGTATATTTAACCAGGTTGAATTTTACGGTATCTGACCCGTCTGCATTCTTTCCTTTTATTAAGGCAAATGAGGCGTTCGTTGCTGCCATATCCGCAAAGATTTTGGAGGCATCATCATGAAGGGCGTGTACCTTGTATCCTCCACCAACTTTAATCTTATTAAAATAGTCAATAAATAAACCAGCTGATGCTTTATCGCCTTTATAAGATGCAAACGAACTGTTTAATGCGGCATAGTTATACTGTCTAACGTCCTGGGAATTAGTTTTGTTTATAAGGATAATTTGATCTGGTCGGGCAAAAACAGGCGTACTCCAAACAAACACCAGCATTAACATTACATAAAAGACCCTTGCATACTGTCTTCTACACAATTCTTTTACCTACTTTCATGGTTGGTATTAAAAAATATGGCGTAGCCTGGTAACAAGCGTGGTACCAGGCTACCCGTTGTTTTATATCTCTAAGTCTGTCTATTTGTGAGTAATTACCAGATATTCATTACTCGGGTTTTCTATTGCGGCTATTATATCAGCATCACTACTCTCAGCTATTTCGTCGGGCAGAATAACACTAACTGGATTGGGCGCGCCCAGACCATTTAGGGTAACTGGCTCGTCGAACAATGTGATATTGTAGTCGCTCAATGTACCGCCGCTAAAAGCTAGCGTAATAATCCGTGCAGAAGGATCCATATCTCCCAGTGCACCGTATTCGAGCAGGGATACGGTTCCTACTGGTACCACCGGGTTAGTAGTAAAGGTCAAGCTCTTGCTGTCTCCCGCTGGTGTAGTTCCATCGGCCTTTACTCTTACCAGTACCGTATGATCTCCAGACAGATCGGGTGGACTTACATACGCTATCCAGGATCCCTCGTCTATCTGATATTCCATGCTGGTGTCGATTCCTACTATTACATTGTTTTCGTCATCTGCTTCTACATTTGGTGCCGCCGGGCCTGGGTTAGTAGTAAAGGTCAGGCTCTTGCTATCTCCCGCCGGCGTGGTTCCATCGGCCTTAACTCTTACCAGTACCGTATGATCTCCAGACAGATCGGGCGGACTATCATATGCGGTCCATGTTCCCCCGTCTATCTGATACTCCATAGTACTGCCAATTCCTACTATTACATTATTGTCGTCATCTGCCTCTACGTTTGGTGCCGCCGGGCCTGGGTTGGCGGTAAAGGTCAGGCTCTTGCTGACTCCTGCCGGGTTGATCCCCTCGGCCTTTACTCTTACCTCTACTGAATGGTTACCGGACAGATCGGGCGGACTATCATATGCAGTCCATGTTCCCCCGTCTATCTGATACTCCATAGTACTGCCAATTCCTACTATTACATTGTTGACGTCATCTGCCTCTACATTTGGTGCCACCGGTATCGTCAGACTGGTAAATACTATTGTGTACTCGGTTTCGTATTCACCTGCGGTTAGGGTTATGGTAACCGGGGACTTGGCAATAAGAATACTTCCCAGAACCCCATCACCAGGCGTTCCGCCCTGGGCACTCAAAAGGCTTAATGCTGTATCCAGCAGGTCTTCGCTAGTTGTGGCACTTCCAGTTACATTGATATCAGTACCTGATTCTATCCTGTAGTCTACATTCATAGAGAGTGTAGCTGTCCCCGTAGTGTACCTTGTAGCGGATTCAACCCCAAATGTTAAGGTCGTGCCGCTTATCACTGGATTAATTGTATCGGCCCCTGTGCCTATCGTCACGTCGGAAATGGTTGGGGCTGCTCCTGATACAAAGTTAACCGTGTAAACGGTACTTAATGAGCCTGCTGTCAGGGTTATGGTTACGGGTGTTCTGCTTATCAGGGTTGATCCCATTACTCCATCCGGGGTTCCTCCACCTGCGGCCAGTATACTTAATGCTGTATTAGTCAGGTTGTCACTGGTTTTAGCCGTGCCGGTTACATTGATGCCTCCGCTCGCTTGTATCCTATAGCTAACATCTCTAGAGAGGGTAGCTTCACCGCTGGTATACTTCACATTGGGGTTAACCTCAAATGTTAGTATCGGAGCAGCCTCAGTACCAGTTATAACGGGTTCAACTAACCCGACCTTTACTCCCGTTATCGTTGGTGCTTCCTCATCCAGGGTGTTTATTGCTGCCATCGCATTTATTGCGGTTGTCTTGGCTGTTCCTACGCCTGCAATATCGGTGGC
>CAZYJA010000154.1:0-7158 GCA_964647245.1 uncultured Syntrophomonas sp.
AGTTACATGGTCTAGATCCGGGTTGGCATTTTTAATAGTTGCAGCTACCAGGGCTGCTTTGGCGGTTGCTATTGCATCAAGATCAGAGGTTGCATCTACTGCGGCATCCAAAGCGGCCTGCAAAGTTGTCTGGCTGGTGTACCCTCCGGCTGGCCGGCTGCTCCACACAGCATTGGCCGCATTATTTTTGCTTTCCTCTGATGACAGGGCGTTAAATAATGTGAGATCTAATCCCAATTTGGGATCAATCAAAGCGGCTTTCATGGTTGTGCTATTGTTTGCACTGTTAATAGCTCTAACTGCTGGTGATATGGGAACCATTACGGTTATGGGACTGGTCTCCGCTGTTGAGCCACCGGACTTGGTAATCGTATAAACCAGTATTACCGGTGTACCGGCAAAAGGTGGGGTTACCTTATTATCGGCAGCAATAATATTAGTATCACTCGACGACTTAATGGTTAGAGTATAGCCCGCAGGAACTGGAGGCAGGGTTAACGAGGTCGCACCTGCTGCAATGGTAGTGCTGGTTATACTCCGGGCTACAACCGTGGGGCTGCCAGGTACAAGCACATTCCGGGCGGACGTATCAGCGGTTGCACCAGTCGCAGTTTGAGTTACCGTCAATACCAGACTTACGGGTGTATCTATGGCGGGAACGGTAATCGTACCATTATTGGCAATTACTCCGGCCGGGGCGGCGCTCTTAATGGCAATGCTGAATCCTGCCGGTACTGCCGGTAAGGTCAGCAACGTCCCATCCTGGGCCGGGTCAGATATTGCAGCAACCTCCTGGGCCACAGAAGCTACGCTGGGGTATACGGTAAAACTATAGTTATAGGGGGTTCCCCCGTTATAGGCCAGGGTTCCCTCCACTAATATCTCTGCGGCTGTGGGGGTAACTTGATCAACTGTCAGAACTAATGTACGGGTGGCCGCATCCCATGTAACGGCACCCTTGGTGACGTCTTTACTGACTCCCCCTACCTTACGGGTAATGGTAAAGGCATCTGACCCCGGCAGCGGGTTAGGTTCACCATCAAAGTAGGCAAATACACAGCCGTTGACCGCATTTGCACCAATGATGCTGGCGTTGGCTTCTAATTCCCGGGCTTCACCGAAGTCATATCCATTATTGCTGGCGGCAATAGTGTATATAGCTCCGGCCTGAATTTCTGTGGTTACATGGAAATTTCTATTGTCATTGCTGTTTACGCTAAAAGTTATTATTTTTCCCTGGCTGTCCTTGAGGACAAAATTGCTGGCCGTCAGCCCACTTACCGCCGACCCAAGGGTCAGATCAAATCCTGATGTGGAAGGGTTGCTGACTGACATACTAACATTTATTCTAGGAGGGGTTATGGTCTTGGGAACTCCAAAGTCATAGCCCTGGAAGCTGGTTGTCAGAGTGTAATCTGAACCACCGGTTAAGGAAGGGAACGCACCCATTTTATAAACCGTGGTGGGTGATCCGTCCCTGCCCACAATTGTGGTTAGCACCCGGGTGTCAGGAACGTTAGCCTGGCCTTTTTTCATAAGGACCACATTTGAACTTGGTATCTTATCCACTCCTGGGGTCAGGTTTAGGTTAAAACCTCTTAAGGTAACCCCATATACATCCAGGTTTACTGGAATTGGCGGAGTGGTGAAGGATACTGCCGATGAAAGTTCATAACGACTCCCCGGGCAGGTCAGGTAATAGGTCATATCACCTAGTAACTCCCCGGTTGTAAAAACATAGGTATCATCTTCACTATTACTGCTGCAACCGTTGATGGCAGCTTGGGTTCCATTTTTATCAACCAGGAGGAAATCCGCAGCGGTCAAACCCGGCAGAGCAGAAGTCAATTCCAGATTGAACCCGCTGGTGGTTACTCCACTTATCGGAGGATCTTGCACGGGTATTATTTCCGGGGGAACCTTAAAATCATCGAATGTTATATCGAAACCCCAACCTAACTTGGTTATGCTTAATATATAGGTCTGGTTTGGAATAAGAGTGGCATACACCGTGAAAATGTTGCCAGAGTTGGTAACCGCTACAGGGTTAAAAGAAGCATCATCGCTATCTTTCAATCTCAGTTTAAGGTCGCCTTCGTTAATTGCTACATATCGGGACAAGGTAATATTGAAACTATTTTTGTTAGCTGAGTCCGTCACATAATCAACCGTGGCACTTAAGTTCAGATGCATCATCTGCTGCGTGCCCGAGTTGAAAAATTCTGAACTACCAAGATCACTGATCACATCTGTGATCTCGGCAAGTCCCTGATCCCATTTGTCAAAACTTACAAAGGTATCCGTGTTAGTATTCTTATCCCTCTCCACATAAATGATATTTTCAGGATTACTAATCGTAAGGGCATCCAAATACGGCAAAAATACTTCCAGCTCTTCCAATGACTTGTCTATTGGATAATAGGTGTACTCGTAAGCGGCATTTGAGTCCTTAATATAATGTCCCTCGGGTATTGAATCGGCACTGGCTGCTGCAGACAGCATGAAAACCATGCATAATGAGATAGCTACAGTCATTAAGGCCTTTAAACTTATTTTCGTCTTCTTCACAAATCAACCCTCCTTCCTTAAACCGGGAAATTCAATCGGAAGGAAACAACCCCCCGGATGGTAACATCGGCATAATTTACACCAGCTTTAGGTGTAAGAGTGGTACCCGTATAGGTATATACTCCGGAAACGCTGGATCCGTATTGCAGGACTGTACCATCATTAAGGGTAACCACTATTGCATTCTTGGTAACCGATGGCCCATTCAGGGTAAATTTGACGCTGACTGCGGTCTTGCCGCTGACCAGCCTATCGTCTTTGAGCATTTGTCCCGCGGTTACATTAAATACATCCACTACACAAACCGCCGGTAAGGTGCCTGGTTTGGCAAATTGCGGGGTTGCAGTTATGGTGGCTGTTCCTGCTGAGACAGGAGTGATGACTCCGGTATCTTCATTTATACTGGCTACACCAGTCGCTGACGAGACCCATTTGGTAGTATTCGTGGCCATGACAGGCGTTAGAATGACCTGGGGACTTGTGGTTGTTCCTCCTGCCGTCATAGTAATAGTAGCTGGCTCCAGTCTAATAGCTGTAACTCTGACCCCGACGGTAACGGTACAGCTATCAGCGAAACCTCCGTCTACCGTAGTTGCCACTATTTTTGCGGAACCCGGTCCCACGAAATGAACCGTGCCCGTACCATCGCCATTATCGTTAAAGGTTGCAACGTTACTATCAGTGCTGCTCCACACCAGGCTTTTATCACTGGCCAGAGCAGGAAGAATGGTTGCACTAAGATCCCGATCCAGATCGCCAACTTCAACATTATCAATAATTTTGGGGCTTAGAGTTATACCGGTTACCGGGAGTGTAACTGTAACGGTACAAGTTTTGGTTATGGCATGATTGCCATCCGCTGTTGCAGTTATGGTTGCCGTACCGTTGGCTTTGGCAGTTACGCGTCCGTTGACTACCTCAGCCACATTTGAGTCACTTGATCCCCATCCTACCTTGGTATTAGATGCATTGACAGGTTCAATAAATGGTATCAGAGTGACGGTATTGCCAACCTGCATGGATTGAGACGTATAGTTAAGATCAATGCCGGTTACATCTACTGATTGTTCACCAACCGTAACCGTACATGCATCAGAAAGTGCTCCAACAGCAGTCCTGGCTACTATTGAGGTGGTACCGGTTGCTACAGGTGTTACCATTCCGTCAAGTACGGTAGCTATGCTGGTGTCCATACTCTCCCACACAATGTCACTTTCGGCATCACTAGGTGTAAATATGGGAACAAGCAGTGATGGATTACCTCCGCGCACCATGTTTAAGTTAAGTTTATTAAGGTTAATCCCCTGTCTACAGTTTCTGCGGTAATAGTGGCCTGCCCCTTGGCAACTGCGGTAACTTTACCATTCTGATCTACGTCGGCCGCACCGGGATGATTGCTGCTCCACAATAGTTTCTGGTTGGTAGCATTTGAAGGTTGTACATGTACATTATCTTTCAAATACGCTTCCTGGCCTGGAACTAGGATAAGGTTGGCTTTATCTATGGTAACTCCGGTAACGGGTATATTGGGGGTCCCGCCACCGCCTCCACCTCCTCCGCCGCCGCTGAAGACGGGAGTTCCGGCCATTGTTTTTCCGCCTACCATAGCCGTCTTACCGGGAGCTACTTTCGTAGATCCGGGAGTGGATTCAATAATTACTCCGTTTGTGTTGATGCTGGCTGCTGCTATACCATCACCAACAATGCGGGAAGCCGTATCAACCTGAAGTTGGCTGATCTGGCTGGCATTTAGAAAGACTACTCTTACTTTACCGGTGGTCTTGTTGACAATTAATAGTTTAATAATACAACGATCAAAGGTTACACTATTGACCCCGCCGCCCTTAATAGTGGTGGTACCAGTTACGGTAACATTTTTGAAGTTTACATTGCCTTCACCTACCGACTGGGCAACCAGCAGATCACCTTTGATCGTGGTGTTTTGCAGGACTACGCCGGCGGCACTGATGGTCACATTACCATCGATGGTTTGGGTGCTGTCGGCGGGTCCATAGGTTCCGGATTTGTCATAGACAGTCGGGATGGTCGGAACAACCGGGATAGTAGGGACACCCAGAGTACGGGCTAAGATAACTGTGGACTCAGCACGACTAATGGCGTTCTGAGCTTTGAAGCTTTTGTCCGGGTAACCAGCTATGTAGCCTGCCTTCACCATTGCGGCAATGTATCCCCGGCTCCAGGCAGGAATGGCCGCGCCGTCAGTAAATGCGCTCAGAGCACTCTCATCGCTGCTATCGAGCTTCATTATTACCGCCAGAATTGCGGCTACTTCCTGGCGGCTGATTTCAGCATTCGGCCGCATGGTTCCGTCTTCATATCCAGCGATGTAACCGGCTGCTTTGGCTTTGGCAATCTCAGTCACAAACCAGGCGTCGCTCGGTACATCGGTGTAGTTTATGGGTGCTGTCGCACTATATGAGAACGCCCTATTGGTCATTGTAAAAAATTCTGCTCTGGTGATGGTATTGTTGGGTCTAAAGGTGTTATCGGGATATCCCGCCACGACCCCTCGGTCAATAAGGCTCTGTACCTGACTTTGCGCCCAGTGGCCGTTGATGTCATTAACTGCTGCAGCTGCTTGGAGTGGGGCTGCACCTAACATAGTAGTTAATAGAAACATCACTGCCATTAGCCAACTTAGTTTTTTGCTTTTTCGCAAATTTTTCTCCCCCCTTATTAATTGTTGCCTAAAAGATACATGAAAAGTGTTTCCTACCACCTCCATAAAGCCTAAAAGTCATTTTTCCCCTAGTTTTTCTGTGAGGTTTATTACCTCTTTATTCATATAATTATGGCATTATGGTAATGTTACCACGAAGTCAGCGGTTATGTAAATATTTACTAAGCCCGAAGTATCCGTAAATAATTGCGGTGCCTGGCACCACTTATTTTGGAATCGACTCCAGCATTTTTAGGGTCATGGTGGCGGCTTCGGCCCGGGTGGCCTTGTTTTCGGGCAGGAACTTGTTATCGGGGTTACCGGTGATGATTCCTTTCTGCACCGCTCCGCTTACATATTGGGCGGCCCATTCGGGTATCTGGGCTTGGTCGGTAAAGTTCAATGATGGGCCTGGTTCAGTATTAATCGCCAGAGCTCGCATTACCATTACTGCCATTTCCACCCGGCTTATATAGTCATCAGCCCGGAAGGTTCCGTCCTGATAACCATGGATTATGCCCGCTTTTACTGCCGCACTTACATATGATTTGGCCCAGGCTGGAATGTTGTCTTTGTCAGTGAATTTCAATTGGATATCCTGACTGAGGGAGTAGTTCATGGCGCGGACCAGGACTGCCGCAAACTCAGCCCTGCTGATATTTTTATCCGGCAGAAATGTCCCGTCTGAATAGCCGCTTAATATCTTCAGGTCGACCAATTTTTGAATATTGGCATTGGCCCAATGGGCCTCTGTGTCTTTGAACTGATTGGCAGCAGGGGTGATAAATGGCTCGTTCGGAGCAGGGGTCTGGCTGGTATTTGTCGACGAATTCTGATTGGCCGTGGAGGAACTTCCTCCGGTGGAGCTTACGATGATGGGGTTTGATCCCTCTACCGTAATGGCTCCGGCATTTAGGAGCACTGGAGCCAGGTTAATATCTTCCGGATAAGTACCGGCGATATTCATTTGACCTATGGAGCTAGCTCCAGTCTTAAATGTCACAGGATAATTGCCTGAGGCTGCGCCACTTTTGGCTTTAAAGGTAATTACGGCATAGATGCCATCCCTTTTAATTGGACGTTGGCCTGCCGAATCATCATTATGCAGCAAGACTATCCTGCCATTATTGGCATTTATCTCGGCAGCAGTACTTGGATTTACCGCCATGTCTACAGCATTGGTAACCAGGCTTCCTCGGGCTACTGATACTATATCTAAAACCGTGTTATCATACTGGATGGTAAAACCTGAATTGTTTATTCCCCGCGGCAGATTCGCTGCTACATTGGCAAGAGTGATATTAATTTCTACGTTTTCGCCCCCTGCGGTGGCAGAAGTACTTCCCACCGAAATGGTTAAAGGGGCTGCGGCTGATGCAGCTGGAATAAATGCGCAGATCATTATTAGGGCAAATAACGCACTGAATAATTTGATCATACGAGCAGCTTTGATCTCATGATGATTCAACATTTACAATAGCCACTCCTCTCATGAATAATTTAATCGCTTTAACTGGTTGCGTGGGTAAGGTTTATAAAGGATTCCAGGATAAAAATTATCCTGGAATCCTAATATTATGTGTATCTAATTAATTATTTCGGATTTTATTATCAGAATTTCAGTGTTTTATAACTGTGAGACGGTCTTTCTTCTCCGAACTCGCCATATTAACCCTCCTATTAATAGGATCGCTGCCAGGGGATAAAATAGTTGGGGATGCATTAGTACATAGGCCGCCCCTATTATTGGAGTCAATGCTCCTCTGACTATTGCCTTCAGGCTTTCATTCTGAGCTATAAAGGCAGCTATAGGGGGCGAATTATGGTAGTAGAATTTAACAAAGGCCTGACCTAAGGAATTTGTTAACAGGTACTGATCTCTGAATTGCCGCAGCAATACGACTGATGGT
>CAZYJA010000155.1:0-7136 GCA_964647245.1 uncultured Syntrophomonas sp.
GCGTATCCCGGAAATTAATGGATCAGAATTTGTGCAGTTATATTCCCTTTACTTACCATGAAGGGGGAAAAATAATCGATCTCTATCAGGATATTGATGTTAGTTTTCAGCCAGTAGCTGCCATGGACAGTAACGGGTTTTTCAACTTTAGTACGTCAAATTCCTTGGCTTCTTTTAACACGAAAAAGACCAAGATATTAGTGGTAGAGGTAAATAGCTCAGTTCCCTATTGTCTGGGTGGCAATGGAGAGGGCGTTCATATTGCGGATGTTGACTACATCGTAGAAAACAGCACAAATCCCAAATTGGCCAATCTAGGCAAGTTGCCGGTTACTGAGGTTGATACCAAAATTGCTAATCTAGTTATGAAAGAGATGACGGATGGAGCCTGTATTCAGCTGGGCATTGGCGCTATGCCTAATACAGTGGGAGCCTTAATTGCGCAATCAGATTTAAAAGATTTGGGTGTTCATACGGAAATGTTGGTCGATTCCTTCGTTGACATGTATGAGGCTGGCAAGATATCTGGCAAGAGGAAGCAGATAGACAAGGGTAAAATGGTTTATACATTCGCGATGGGAACCGATAAACTCTATGATTTCTTGGATCATAATCCCGTTTGTGCCAGTTATCCAGTAAGTTATTGTAACGATCCATTTGTAATTGCGCAGAATGATAACTTTGTAGCCATAAATAACTGTATTGAGGTAGATCTATATGGTCAGGTAGCCTCAGAAGCCTTGGCAGGCCGACAGATATCCGGTACTGGTGGACAGTTGGATTATATTTTCGGAGCTTTTAGATCCAAAAACGGTAAGCCGATTATTGCACTAAGCTCTAGTGTGAAAAAATCTGATGGAACGCTGTCATCCAGAATTAATCTGGGTTTAAGCCCAGGTACTATTGTAACCGTTCCTCGGTCGATAGCTGCCTATATTATCACTGAATATGGAACCTTCAATTTGAAGGGTAAGACCACCTGGGAGCGGGCCGAGGGATTGATAAATATAGCCCATCCCAACTTCCGGGACGAATTAATCAAAGAAGCCGATAGAGCTAAGATCTGGCTAAGGACTAACAAAATTTAGGTGTACGGTTCGAAAAAATTCACGTTGCAAAAAACTAGCAATTGAGAGGAGATTTATTATGAATGACGTTGTAATCATTTCAGGGTGCAGAACAGCTATTGGTAAGTTCCAGGGCGGTTTAAAGGATGTTACCGCTAAAGAACTAGCAGTAACAGTAGGTAAGGAAGCTATTAAAAGGGCAGGGATTCCTGCTGATATCATCGATGAAATCGTGGTTGGTCAGGTTTATCAACACAATCAGGGATCCATGGTTTGCCGTCAGATCGCTCTAGAATGTGGAATGTCCATAGAGAGCAATGCTTGTGGCGTAAACCAGAACTGTACCTCAGGCATGAGGGCTTTGGATATTGCTTGTGCCAACGTTCAACTAGGCAGAACCGATATTGCACTGGTAGTTGGGGTAGAAAGCATGACCAATGCTCCGTACATGCTGCCCAAAGCCCGGGGCGGATTTAGGATGAATGACAGCGTAGTGGTTGATGCCATGTTCCGCGATGCATTATATGATTCCATAGTAGGTGGACTAATGGGGGTTACCTCTGAGAACGTGGCTAAGATGTATAACATCACTCGTGAACAATGTGACCAACTTGCAGTTATGAGCCATAGCCGTGCGGTGGCTGCTACTGATTCCGGTGTATTTGACCGGGAAAAAATACCGGTAGAAATAAAAACCAAGAAGGGTATGGTCGCATTCACTACTGATGAGCACATGATCCGAGGCGCCAGCATGGAAAGCGTTGGCAGACTCAAGCCAGCTTTTACCAAAGATGGCGTCGGAACTGCTGCTAATGCATCCGGTATTAATGATGGTGCTTGTGCGGCTATAATCATGTCCAAGAAGAAAGCTGAAGAGTTAGGCCTTAAACCTATGGTCAAATTGCTTACTATTGCTGCTGTTGGAGTTGAGCCCGAAATTATGGGTATCGGCCCGGCCGAATCTATTCCCAAGGCCCTCAAGCAGGCTGGTTTGAAGTTTGAAGATGTTGATTATTGGGAAATTAATGAAGCCTTTGCCGCCCAATTCCTGGGTTGTGGTGCTCGCTTAAAGGAGAAATATAATATTGATTTAGATCTGGACAAAGTCAACCATAACGGTTCGGGTATAGCTCTAGGCCATCCCATTGGTATGACTGGCTTAAGAATTGTTATTTCTTTAGCCTATGAACTAGAAAGACTGAATCTCAAAGTCGGTGGAGCTTCACTGTGTGTAGGAACCGGACCGTCGATGGCTTCATTGTGGACCAGAGAAATCTAAACTGGCTTTCAGTGGGGGTTTTTGGTATAAGCTATATCATTAATCATAAAAAAAATAATTATACGAGGTGTTGAAAAATGGATTTTCGTCTAACCGAAGAACAAGAAATGATCAGACAGATGGCAGCAGATTTTTCTGCTAACGAGCTTGCACCCAAGTGTATTGAATGGGATAAGGCTGATGCAGTACCCTTTGATACCATCGCTAAAATGCATGAACTTGGCCTTACCACCATCGGAGTACCAGTTGAATATGGTGGAGATGGGCTTGACAATGTTTCTAAATGCTTGGTCTGTGAAGAGCTTGCCAAAGGTGACGCTGGTATGGCGACAATGGTCGTGGCTTCCTCCCTGTTAGCCTCTGATCCCATCCTGGTTGGTGCCAACGATGAACAGAAAAAATGGTGGTATGGTCGTCATTTAGAAGGTGCAACCTGTGCCTTCTGCCTCACTGAGCCAGGCGCAGGTTCCGATGCTCTGGGTATGTCCACCAAATGTGTCAAAGACGGCGATTCTTATATCCTCAATGGAACCAAGCAATTCATCACCAATGGTGGTTTTGCTAAAAATTTCAGCGTATTTGCAACCTTGGATAAGAAGTTAACCAATAACGGTATTTGTGCATTCATTGTAGATAGAGATCTTCCCGGAGTATCCATAGGCAACAAGGAAGACAAATTAGGTATCAGAAGTACCAGTACTACTCAGGTCGTTTTTGAAGATGTAAGAGTGCCGGCATCAATGATGCTCGGTAAGGAAGGTGGAGGACTCCCCATATTAATGGAAACCCTTGACCTATCCCGTACTGCAGTAGCGGCTATGGCTACTGGTATAGCAACCGCTTCTTTGGAAGCTGCTCTGGCTTATGCCAATGAAAGACAACAGTTTGGCAAACCTATCGCTACTTTCCAGGCCATTTCTTTCATGATGGCTGATATGGCAGTTAGAGCTGAAGCTTCCCGCCTCTTATATCTTAAGGCGGCTTATTTACAGGATATCGGCGGATCATTTAAGACTATTTCCTCAATGGCTAAATTACATGCTGGCGATGCTGCCATGGCTAATTCGATTGATGCCGTACAGGTCTTTGGTGGCTATGGTTACACTAAGGAATACCCAGTAGAGAAGTATATGCGCGATGCTAAAATCATGCAGATTTTCGAAGGAACAGCTCAGGTGCAGAGAATGGTTATCGGCAAATATATGTCAAAGAATGGTTATAAGCCATTTGCATAGGATCTAGGATTTTCTAAGTATTATTACCTATGGCAATTCACCGTGAGATGAATTAGTTTTAACAGATTATATTTATCTCATTGCCAAATTACTACTTACAGGGCGGGTTCACCGCCCTGTTTTTTTATACCCTTTTCTAAAATCAACAAATAATGACGACTTTTAATCGGCTTGCAAATTCAATTGAACAGATGTACCAAAAGTGTCATTAATTCATTGTGGCCACCAGATAAGGTGACAACTTTGATACACAATAAAATATTGGGGATAGGTTTATACTAAATGATGTTTGTAGTTAAAGTTGGAAAACTGGGTCTTTTATATTATCTGAAATATCATTCCATATAGTTGGCATACAAATTGCATGCTATATGACCTTATTGTTAAGAATAATCTGAGAAGTACCTGCTGGTTAGTAAGCTGAAAGCAATAAGCACTATTGCGAATCTTCCGATACGGATCTGAATTATAAATGTTAGTAATATATTGATATTATTTGACTAAATATGATGCATAAATATTAAATAAGGTTAGAAATAAGTTTGAAAAAGTCAAGTATAGCTGTTAATATATAGAACAATTAATTTATATAGGAGGTTTATAAAATGTCAGACCATGCCTCAATAGGCGTTTTTTTGTTGCTAACCTTAATATTTCCCATAGCAGCATTGGCAGGTGCCTGGGTGGTACGGGCTAAATCTAAGGATACCATAGGAAAATTGCTGACCTACGAATGCGGGGTAGACACCAAAGGTCCAAGCTGGATACGGTTCAGAGTTAACTTTTTCCTCTATGCCTTGGTATTTTTGGCTTTCGACGTGGAAACTATTTTCCTATTCCCATGGGCGGTCAAATTTCAAAGCCTGGGACTATTTGCTTTTGCAGAGATGCTGGTTTTTATCTTTATTCTAGCCTTGGGATTGTGGTATGCATGGAAAGAAGGTGCTTTAGAATGGTATTAAGCCGCACCACAAGTGATGATGGCGCCGACGATGTGGAACGACTGGCCCATCACAATATTATTGTAACGACTCTGGAGAAAGTATGGAACTGGGGTCGTGCCCGTTCTTTTTGGCCACTTTCCTACGGCTGTAATTGCTGCCCCATCGAAATGATGACTGCGGGCGGAGCTCGTTTTGATATAGCCCGCTATGGCTATGAAGTGTTTAGAGCCGTACCTCGCCAGGCAGATTTGTTAATTGTAGCTGGTCCTATCACCTTAAAAATGGCCCCGGTGATTAAACGCGTATACGAGCAGATGCCAGCTCCCAAATGGGTTCTGGCTATGGGCAATTGTGCTACCAGCGGCGGACCATTTAACGATGGCTATAGCGTTTTGCCAGGCGCGGATTCTATGTTTAAGGTTGATGTTTTTGTGCCCGGCTGTCCACCGCGTCCCGAAGCTTTGTTTCACGGTTTGCTGGAACTTAAGAAGAAAGTAGAACAGGGTAATTATTGATGGCTGGAGGGGTAGAGCGTTAATGACGACGATTGAAATTGATCTCATTGAAAAACTTAAAGCAGCAGTGGGAAATGATCTGGTAATAGATCAGGATACTTTCTTTACGAATATAAAGGTAAACCCTGCTGATATTATAACTCTGCTGCAAGCGCTGAAGGAGCAGGCGGGGATGAATTATTTATCCAACCTTACCGCCGTAGATTATGGCGAAGAGTTTGAACTTATCTATCATCTATATGCAATTCCCGATAATCAGCGCAAATTCATGGTTAAATCCAGAGTGTCCAAAAACCCAGCCGAAATTAATTCAGCTTTTTCAATTTTTCCTACAGCTGACTGGCAAGAAAGAGAAGTATATGATTTAATGGGGATTCGTTTCCTACAACACCCGAATTTGGTAAGGGTTTTACTTCCGGATAATTATGAGGGTCATCCCCTGTGCAAAGACTTTAGGAGGGAGGGTTAACGGCTTGTTTGATACCGACTTATATACAATTAATATTGGCCCGCAGCATCCCAGTACCCATGGAGGTTTGCACGTGGAAGCGGTTATGGACGGCGAGATTGTCCGTGATGCCATTGTTCATCTGGGCTACGTACACCGCTCGGTTGAAAAGATAGCCGAAGCTCGCACCTATACGCAATTTATTCCTTATGCCTCCAGGTTGGATTATTTGGCAACCCATCTGCCTACTATGGGCTATGTGCAGGCGGTGGAAAAATTAATCGGGGTAGAAATTCCTGAAAGAGCTGAATATTTGCGGGTAATCTTTGGCGAACTCTCGCGGATTGCTTCCCACATGCTCTTTGTGGGCAGTTTGGCTATCGACCTGGCTGCCACTACCGGACTAATCTATTGTCTGCGCGACCGGGAGCGGATAATGGATATGTTTGAAATGACCAGCGGGCAGCGCTTACTGGCTGCCTATATGCGTATTGGTGGGGTAAGTGCTGATGTGCCGTTGGAGTTCTTGCCAGCGGTTAAAAGTTTTGTTAATGATATGCCTAAGATGATTGACGAATACAACGACCTGATTACCGGTAATGAAATTTTGCAGGCCCGGTGTAAGGGGGTAGGAGTTCTCTCCGCCCAAGAAGCCCTGGCCTATGGAGTTACTGGTCCCAACCTGAGGGCCAGCGGAGTGGCCTACGATATACGGCGGGCTGATCCTTATGGTATCTATGACCGCTTTGATTTTGATATTCCAACTGCTGCGGGCGGTGACTGTTTTGACCGCCTGGTGGTTAGGATTGAGGAAATGGAGCAGAGTGGGCGTATCATCCGCCAGGCTGTAGAAGCTATGCCGGAGGGAGAAGTTAAGGGCAAAGTAGCTAAGGTAATCAAGGCGCCTAAAGGTAAAGAGGTCTATCATCGTATCGAATCGGCCAAAGGGGAGTTGGGCTTTTACATTGTGGGTGACGGCAGCGATAAACCCTACCGGATGCATGTGCGGGCCCCTTCCTTTGTTAATCTGATGGTTTTGCCCTCTATTTCGCGGGGCGGGAAGTTGCAGGACATTATTGCTAACATTGCTACGCTGGATCCGGTACTGGGTGAATCTGACCGCTAAAGGGCGGGGGACATTCCCTTGCCGGGAGTATCCTCGAGATTAAGGTGTGGGGACACACCGTTGCACGGAACGTCCCTGGATAAAGGGAATGTCCCCGGAAGAAAGGAGACTTCGCAGATGGAAAACTGGTTCGTAAATATCACCCACTGGCTGGTCTCAGTGTTGGTTGGCCTGGGTTTGGCTCCAGTGTGGGCCGATCTCATTCTATTGGTCTTGCAATGGACTTGTGTGGTTGGGATTATTACCTTAAATGTGCTGGTACTAATTTGGTTGGAACGCAAGGTGGCCGGGTTTATACAATTGCGGCTGGGCCCCAACCGGTTGGGACCTTTTGGCGTTTTTCAGACAATTGCTGATACTATAAAACTTCTAACTAAAGAAGATATTATACCGTCGCAAACTGACAAGCTTATTTTTAGGATTGCTCCGATGTTTTTTATTATCGTTGCAGTGCTCTTGTATGCTGTTATACCAATGGGTCAAGATATGGCCATGATTGATCTTAATGTAGGACTTTTTTAT
>CAZYJA010000156.1:0-3894 GCA_964647245.1 uncultured Syntrophomonas sp.
AAAAGTAGTGGCCAGACCGGCCACGGTAGGAGCGTGTCAGGTGCGGGCGCAATGGTCAACATTGTTGGTTCCCATTACCGCACGGCTGAGCTTTCCAACTAAGAAGTTTTCTTCATTGGTACAGCGAGCTGAACTAAGGGCCGCAAAAGAATCGGGACCATATTTTGTCTTAATCTCGTTAAACTTAAGAGCAATCAAATCAAAGGCTTCATCCCAGGATGCAGGTTCAAATTTTCCATTTTTTTTGATTAAAGGAGTAGTAAGTCGGTTTTCGTTATAGATATAATCCCAGCCAAAACGTCCTTTAACACATAGGCTGCGTCCATTAACCGGACTATCCGGGTTGGAAAGAACCCCAATGACTTTCTCGTCTTTTACTGCCAGATCAAAGTTACAGCCGGTACCACAGAAGGGGCAGGTAGTTCTAACCCGTTCTATATCCCAGCGGCGGGCCAGGCCTGACATACTCTTTTCAGTTAAGGCTCCGGTAGGACAAACCGCTACACATTGTCCACAGAAAACGCAGTCAGAATCAATATAGGGTACATCTCCAGCCGTTGTAACCTTGCGGTGGAAACCCCGCTTTAAATAAGACAGGTTATCGGCACCAGTCATTTCTTCACAAGCTCTGACACAAGCACCGCATTGAATACACTTATTTAGATCACGAATGATAAACGGATTGCTGTCATCGATGACATACTCGTGTTTTTCTCCTTCAAATGAACTCTCTTTCAAACCATAGCGATAAGCATATTCCGCCAGTTTGCAGTCTCCCATTTTGTCACAGGTCATACAATCCAAGGGATGATTAGCAATCAACAATTCTAGAATGGTGCGCCTTGCTTCCACTACTGCAGGCGACTCGGTATTCACTACCATTCCTTGCATTACCGGGGTTACGCATGAGGCGGGTAAAAGGCGATTTCCTTCTACTTCCACTACGCATAAGCGGCATGCTCCCAATTTACTTAGCTCTGGATCATAACACAACCTGGGGATATTAATCCCTGCATTTTCGGCAGCCTGGAGTACCGTACTCCCTGCCGGGGCTTCAACCTCCTTTCCATCGATGATAAGTTTGATTAGTTCCACTCCCATCACTCCTTTCTAAATACCCCTCCTGCTACACAGGCCAGAAAAATACTAAACCTCCAGCCGAGGCTGGAGGCAAGGGTAACTGCACCAAAGCATGACAAATAAATGCCATACCTATTAGCCCCATAATCTGGGGGCTCTTGCAATCATAACTCCTTTCCAACCACGGGAGGCAAATCCGTTTCCAAATTTACCCATCGGCTTTGTGCCATAGCATCTTGCCTTAGGCCCACAAAGCTCGGAATTAAAATTTATGTAATTTTATACCCTGATTAATAGTTGGTCAATTTGAATTAGCTTTGCTGTAGGTTATATCCCTAATTCTTTCTATAATCTTCTTTTGTAAACTATTTCGACTAAAATATGTTTATCCCTGCAAATGAAGCAGAGCAAGAATAAATATAAGCAACAATTATATATATATTCACTAATAATTATTAACCTATCCATAACAAATCCGAGGTAAGTGCTCTCCTGCCAGCATTGCCCATATACGTTGCCCCCCGACTCTAAGACTACTCTCCTGAATCCAAGCCTTGATTTATCGGCTGGGCAGTTGAAAATATCCCACTATTTTTGTGATTCCGTATCCATTTAGTTAAAGCCTTGCGAAATAACAGTCAGCTTTTCTATAACGAACCCGAAACCAATCGGGCAAATATTTATTCTTGCAATAACTTTTAAAATGTGTAAGATTATTAGTATTAGAATAAGTCTCACGTGTTTCAGTCTTTATTCTCCGAGTCTCATTACCTAAAGTGTTGTCTATGGTTTTGAGACCGTTGGGTGTAACGGGAAACGGTTACGCCTCCCAGTGTGGAAAGGAGTAAGCTTAGAGGGCTTATTGAGGTATGCCTTTTGGCCAGGCCTTTTCGTAAGGTCTGGCTTGTTATTTGCGAAACTGTGTTGGATAGGCAGTTTGAGCCGGAAAAAAAGGCACTCTGCGGATACTTCTGGTGCAACCTTCGATTGCTATTAATGTAATGGGTTACAACAGCCACGCGGGATGAGTAGAGATGAAGCAGACTTTTTCTAGTATCCAATCCCAATCTTTTTCTTGGCCCTTTGCCTCGCGCAAAGGGCATCTTTTTTTGGGGGCGGACAGTTCGCAGGCAGAATGCTTCAATCGCCACCGGAATTATTTATACTGAAAAACAAAGTGATAGATTATATTGGCTTCCTTAACCGTGAGTATAGCGGTGTACATGCTCATTATCGCCATGAACATGGCAGTATTCATCGATAAGATTAACGGCCATCAGTAAATCCCGGTTTTCCAAAATATCTTTAGTGGAACCTTCGCAAACCAGCTCATGGGACTCCGAAAGCACCAGGGATCGGGTCGAAATAACATGGGCCAGTTCCAGGTTGTGGGTTGATACAATTATGGTGCGGCCGTTCCGGTTTAGCGCTAGGAGGAGATCCGTAAGCCACCTTTCAGATTTGGGATCCAACCCGCTGGTAGGTTCATCCAGAATTAGTACCTCAGGGTTAAGCACCAGAACCGAAGCAATGGCAACTTTTTTCTTCTCTCCTCCACTCAAATGATGGGGGGATCTTTCGCGTAGATTCTGAATACCGAGCATATCTAAGACATCCTCCACCCGTTGGCTTACTTGCCTGGTCGATAATCCCATTTGCAAGGGCCCATAAGCTATTTCATCCCAGACCCGGGTGGTAAATAGCTGCACATCAGAATTCTGAAAAATAAATCCCACCCGTTGATGATATTGCTTGGCAAATTGATCATCCTCCATCCGACGTTCGGTAATTTCCTGTTGGTATGCTTCAAAACGACCATTTACAGGAAAGATTAAGGCGCATAGGATTTTCAAAAGGGTAGATTTTCCGGAGCCATTGGCCCCCAGCAAGCATACCTTTTCACCGGCTCTAATTTCCAGACTGAAATCTTGAAATATTGGCTCACCAGATGCATAGCCAAATGATACCTTATCCAGTTTAAAAAGCAGTGTATCCAATCATGCAGCCTCCTGCCAAAATAGAGGTACCGGACCCGAAAGGGACGTTTTCGAGCCCTTTATTGAGAACCGCGAGTCGGAGAAACATAACCCTTGGCGGTATCTCGGTTCGCATATACCGCCTGGCCGGTATAACCTCTGGCTGTCATAGCCAGATACACTTCATCGGCTAAATACATACTTCGAGCAAATAGGGCTGCTATAGAGGTTCCCACCTGGGCTCGCCGGGAAGCCATCGACAGGGTCCCTACCGTCCGCAGGCTGCGTGCCTCAAACATTTCTATGGAGAGGTTTAATAGCAAGACCAAATAACGATAACTCATCTCCAGGACCATAATAACCAGAGATGGCAAGCCCATGACCTGCAGAGCTGTCAAGAGCTTATTTACCGAAGTTGTCATGGTAAGCAGAACTCCCATGGATAATGATAAACCGACTCGCATAACCAGAAACAAGGCTGCCGTAACCCCTTGCTTACTTATGTATAATTCAGCCGGAATGTTTATACCCCAATATGTTGATGGATGAGAGCCCTGGTAAATCGTAACCAAAGGAGTACCGTCAATCACTATATTGAACATCGCGGGAATAGAGGCCAACAGAGTGAGTACGGGTATAAATAACCAAATGCGTTTTTGCAGGGTAATTAGCGGTAATCGTGATAACCAGCTGAGCAGGATGGTTAAAGTCCACATTCCGAGTAGAATGTAAAGGCTCCTGGTTAATCCCGCCACAATTATTAATGCTACTGCCAGCAAAAGTTTTAAGCGGGGATCCATCCGCTGCAACAAGCCGTCTCGGCCCGCGTAATGTTCCG
>CAZYJA010000156.1:3904-7091 GCA_964647245.1 uncultured Syntrophomonas sp.
TTAGCAGTTCTTCCGATAGTGCTAGCTTCATATCAAATATGCTTTTCTGCAGATAATCGCGACGACGTTTAACTCTTGATTCTGGGCGGAAGGGTCGCCTAACCTCTTCCGTCATCCAACCGGGAAGCGATATAGGGCTATCGTTATTGCTGTTACTACAATTCGTCATCCTTAATCCCTAACCATCCTCGAGAATATCGCCATAATTCCGGCTACCAGGACCACCCCAATCACGGCGGAAAGTAAATAAGCCGCCGCTGACGCTATGAAACCATCATCAAACCCGGCTATTCCATAATCGGCCAGGGGTGCATGGGTCCATAGATCAGCTAACCTGGCCAAACCAGCGGGTACCAAGCCAACTTCTGCCTCCAGCTGTTCCAAATTCCACTCCCCAAAAGCAGTACCGCCAGCCAGCAGACCTAAGGGCGAAAGGATAATAAATGCTCCCAGAGCCAGCCATAGCTTCCGGTAATTCTTAAACATGATTGGCCCCCTCCGCATGGATGGAATAATTTCTAAAAGGAGCCCCATCTACCAGCAAATGGGGATAAGTACTACCTACAAATCGCAGCCCCAAAGCAGTTACCAAGGCTTCTACCGGCCCGGCCAGCAGCAGGTGTTCAGACATCATAACTGTAACAACCACCTTGATAGGATACATAAAATAGAGGGGCATCCCATCAGGAGCCTGAAACAGGTGATATTGGGAACCAAACTCCAAGGCGGTCACCAGGGCGGCCGCATTTAGACCCACATACCCCGCGACAGCTGCAGCCGCCAAGGCACGTCCCGAGCCCATATCCGCGCTGCCCCTCACCAACTTAAATACATAATAACCCAGCATCGGCATAACCAGCCCCATATTGAAGCAGTTGGCCCCAATGGCTAATATACCCCCATCGGCAAAAATCAGAGCTTGAATCATCAGGGCTACTGATACCCCCAGACAGGCTGCCCAGGGACCTAACAATATTGCCAGTAATACCGCCCCGACGGCATGGGCTGAGCTGCCTCCGGGAACAGGCAGATTGAACATCATAATGGTAAAAGAAAAGGCTGCCCCAATCGATAATACTGGCACCTGTCTCCGGCGCAATGTTTGCTTGACCTTCTTGACCGCTATCCCCCACACAGGAACCATCAACGCCAACAGAGGCAATGACGTCTGGGGGCTTAAATAACCATCCGGAATGTGCATTCCCTGGCCTCCTTGCCAACTAATCTACTGACCATCATACATGTCCATGAAATTGGATAGCCCGCTCCAGCGACGGTATTTTTTTACCCATCGTTTTATCTCACCCTTCATCTGCCCTATGCTTTTTGCACACTAGTATAACATATTTTTTGGGGTATCCCATATTCTTGCAGTATAATTAAGCATGGATAGTAATTGGCCGGAAAAGCGCGTACCGTAGATATGCTTGACTTGCATAATTAACGTCAGATAAGATTAATAAATAGTTTTACGACCCTAACGTGTTTTTTACCATAATACGGAATAGATATCTGCCCGAGGTCACCCCAAACGTAGCCGAACTGAACTGCAGCTTATTAAAATACCTTGAAAGAGGCTCTAAAATGAGGATTAATCTGGACCGCGAATACCAGGCCAAAAACCATTTCTGCGGATTGTGCTGCACCAAAATAGAAAACTTTGCAGTAACTCGCGGCAACACTGAAATTCTAAAAGATATTAATTTACATATTCATTGCGGAGAACTAACCGCCTTGATTGGGCCCAATGGCGCTGGTAAAAGTACGCTCCTGAAAGCCATCTTAGGAGAAATCCCCCATCAGGGAGAACTAAAATACTTGGACTATCGCGACCAGCACGCCGGTAAACCCATAATTGGCTACGTACCGCAACGGCTGGATTTTGATGCCGGGTCACCCTTAAGCGTCCTGGATCTGTTTGGCGCCAGCCGCAGTAACACCCCGGTATGGCTCACCCATTCCCGCCAGCTTAGGAAGCATACTCGGGAAATTCTGGCCCGAATGCAAGCTGATAAATTGGTTGACCGCCGTTTAGGAGATTTATCCGGTGGCGAGTTGCAGCGCATACTGCTGGCCTTAGCCCTGGACCCCTTGCCTGATCTGCTGCTCCTGGATGAGCCAGTTTCAGGTATCGACCGGTTAGGTTTGGAAATGTTTTTCCGCAAAGTGGCTGATCTGCGTTCAGAGTATGATCTATCAATTATCTTGGTTTCCCATGATTTGCAACTGGTGGCCCAATACGCCGACCGGGTGGTTTTTTTAAATCAAATTGTACAATGTGTGGGCAGTCCGGAAGAAGTATTTAACAACGAGAAGGCTATTCAAACTTTTGGCCGGGTTCTCGACGAAGCCAGGCCTATTAACTCAAAACAAGAAGGCAGGTAACCATTTTGGCATTTTACTACACCTGGATACCCCAATTACTACCATTTGAATGGGCTACCCACCTCTTCATGCAGAATGCCCTTCTAGCCGTACTACTAGTAACCCCCATGTTCGGCATTTTGGGGACCATGGTAGTTAACAATAAAATGGCATTCTTCTCGGATGCCCTGGGTCACTCGGCTCTAACCGGGATTGCTATTGGGGTTATCCTGGGAATGTCCGACCCCTTATGGGCTATGCTGATCTTCTCTATCCTGCTGGCGCTGGGGATATCTGTGGTTAATGCTTCGACTACCTCATCTCCGGACACTATCATCGGCGTATTCTCAGCTACCGCGGTAGCTCTGGGTATCGTCATCCTCTCCCGGGCCGGAGGTTTTACCAAGTACTCCCGCTATCTCATCGGCGACCTCTTAAGCATCACTCCCAATGAATTGATCATGCTGGTTTTTGTCGCACTAGGAGTTTTGATCTTTTGGGTACTGATGTTCAATAAATTGCTGCTGGTAAGTATAAACTCGTCTCTGGCCCGAAGTCGGGGCTCTAATGTCCGTGGGTTGGAGATTCTTTTCAGTATCATAATGGCCGTAATCGTAACCATTTCCATTCAGTGGGTAGGCTTATTAATTATAAACTCCCTCTTAATTTTGCCCGCTGCAGCTGCCCGCAATATATCCTCCAATATGCGGCAATACCACCTGTTTTCGGTGAGCATAGCCGTAATCTCCGGTGTAACCGGATTACTCCTGTCTTATTACTGGGGAACTGCCACCGGGGCAACCATCGTGTTGTGCTCTGCCGC
>CAZYJA010000157.1:0-5003 GCA_964647245.1 uncultured Syntrophomonas sp.
TATTTAGTTCGCAGCCACCCTGCTGGTTGCTTGCCGGTGTCTAGATAGTAATGACCGGCCTTCACCTGGAGTTTCAAGCTCTGCCGGGGCTGGTTGAGCACATTCTGCTGGATAATTTCGACTGAGTCTGCGGTGACTTTGGTAACAATGGCCACATGTCCGTATTTGGAATCGGTAAACACCACCAGGTCATCGACTTGAGGTTTAACCTCGCCCCCATTTTTATACTGCAAGAGTCCCCGGCGTTGATTTAGTTTGCCCTGAGGTGTACGGGGATCATAAAAATCCTTGGCATGGCCCATTACATCTGGCATACGATGGTCTTTTACTTGAAAATAATAGCGTTTAACATACTCCACACATTGCCACTTATTGCCGTAATAATAGCCATCTGAACTGTAGTTTGTACCATGGCTTTGCTCATAGTCTATGCCGTTACAATAAACCGGAACTCCCTTAAAGCTGTCAATTTCTTGCCCAATCTCTATCGTGTTTTGGTGCCATACCCAATACCAGACTAGTGCTACTTGGAATAGGGTTAGAAACAGCCAAACATTTATCAGCCGAGTTGATAATCTTCTATTGAACAAAATATCTCCATCCATTCCCCGAAAATATCCATGGCTATCTCTATGCGCCAGCAGGGGCAGGTTGAACTGAAGACTATTAAAATATAGAATATAGTTATTGGAGGTTATAAAGTGAAATTAATTAGTGCCTGCCTATGTGGCATTAACTGCAAATACAACGGGGATGACAACCTGAATCCCTATTACTGGGAACAGTTGAAGCAAGGCGGTTTTATTCCGGTATGTCCCGAACAACTGGGTGGTCTGGCTACTCCCAGGTCAGCTTGTGAGATAGCGGGTGGAACCGGTGAAGAGGTTATCGGTGGGCAAGCTAAGGTTATTACCAGGGAGGGCCGAGATCTTACTGACTCTTTTCTCAGAGGGGCTCAGGAAACGCTGCGACTTGCCCAACAAATGGGTGTCGACGGTGCTATCCTCCAAAGCCGTAGTCCATCCTGTGGATGCGGCAAGGTTTACGATGGCACTTTCACTGGAAAACTAGTCGCCGGTGATGGAGTAACCGCTGCTCTGCTAAAAAGGAATGGTATAAAGGTCTGGAATGATCAGGATTATTTATGTGAAAAAGGAGTGCAACGACCATGAAAGCAGTAAGTCTCTTTTCCGGTGGCTTGGATTCCCAACTGGCCGCTTGTCTTATAAAGGATCAAGGTATTGAAGTGGTGGGGGTTAATTTTACGACCCCATTTTTTGGAGCGGAAGAACGTACCCGTCTGGCCGCCCAATCCTTAGGGATTGAATTTCAGCTTCTAGATATTGGAACCTCTTATTTGGACGTTCTGAAAAATCCAGTTTACGGTTATGGCAAGAACCATAATCCTTGTATCGACTGCCATGGGTTCATGTTGAGAAATGCCGGCGATTTCATGCAGGAAATTGGTGCCAGTTTCCTTATTACCGGGGAGGTAGTTGGCCAAAGACCCATGAGCCAAAATAAGTCCTCCCTAAATGCGGTGGACAAGTTATCTGGCTACAAAGGACTCATTTTACGACCACTCTCTGCTCAAATTCTTCCGCCTACCATACCTGAATTAGAAGGATGGGTGGATCGCAGCCAGCTTTTGAGTATTAGTGGCAGGAGTCGCAGCGTACAAATGGAGCTAGCCCAGCAATATGGAATCAAAGACTATCCAACGCCGGCGGGTGGATGTCTCTTGACCCAGGAGAACTTCTCTAACCGACTGCGTATGCTCCTGGCAGTAAAACCTAAGGCCGGAGTGGATGAAATGGAGATTTTAAAGGTGGGCCGACATTTCTACCTCAGTGAAGACCAACTGCTGGTAGTGGGTAGAAATCATGCCGAAAACGAAAAACTTAATAGCTTGGCCATGGCAGATGATTATCTGCTCAAGGTAAGCGGCCGTCCCGGCCCGCTGGGACTAATCCGTTTAGTAAAACCTGCTGACGCGGTTGACTTAAACCGAGCAGGGGCGATCGTGGCCCGCTACAGCGATGCCCGGGATTTGCCCCTGGCCGAGATAGTAGTTGCCCGACCTGGGGTTGAAGAGACAAATGTTTTCGAAGTGGTTCCCCTCCCGGCCTCCACAGTACCACCTACGGTATAGAAGCAAGGGGACGTTCTTTTTGCTTCCCTATGTGAACAGGTTTATGTCTATCTGGGCAAACAATGCCTGGTAGCCTTGGCGGGTGGGATGTCCACCATCGGCCAGCAGGTATTCAAGGCGAATTTTACCGTTGCTATCGTAAAATGCGGATGCAAAATCAATGACCGCCAACTTATTTTGGGCCGCATATTCCTTTATCCAGTCGCGCAACCTTTGCAGGCGTCTTTCGGGTTCCGGGTCATCGACTGCGGTAGGAGTTCCCATGATAACTTGGATTCCATTTTCCTTAGCTTTCTCAGCCATAGTTTTAAGATTTAGGGTTATGCGGTCGAAGCTTTCCCGCCATATTACATCATTTATTCCACCCATGATGATCAGATGGGTAGGTTTTTTCTTGATTACTGCACGATTAAACCTATCCAGCATATCTGAAGTGGTATTGCCATTAATGCCTTGGTTAATAACCTCAATATCGTCGGATATGGCATCATCTAACATTCTGACCCAGGAGTATTCCGGACCGTGTGGAAATCCCCAGGTTATACTATCACCCAGGCATACTATTCTTTTCATATCAGCTTGCATGATCTTTCATCCTTCCCATTAGTTGAAGAGGAGTATTGGTCGTTCCCCCTTCTTTTTGTCTGCAATTAGTTGGAGGGGAAGCTTGCGTCGCTTCCCCCCCTTTTTGTATTGATGTGGCTAACAAAAGAGCTTCTGGATAACTATTGTTGAGAAATAGCTTCTAGCTGTTTTATGGTTTCGTTTAATTTATTGATGCTATCCCCATATCCAGCCCAGTCACCCGCTCTTAAACGTTCATTGGCCTGGTCGTAATACTGACGTGCCAAGCTAGACAGTTCCTGTACGGTAGTGGCCGGGGCATCTGTATTGACCGGAGGAGGGGTGGTCGGAGTGACCGCTCCCGGTTTATTATCACTGGCACCAAATATGGCTGCAAGAGCTTTGTCTAAGGTTTCTTCCATAACAACTTTGTTGCCGAAAGCAGCTATAATCCTTTTTAGCTCAGGCATCTGGCCATTTTCTGACTGTAGGTAGAGGGGTTCAATGTACAACACAGAATTATTAATTGGGATAATCAAGAGATTTCCGCGCAACGTACTTGAGCCTCTTTGATTCCACAGGCTAAGCTGACGAGATATTTCGGTATCCTGATTAATACGCGATTCAATTTGCATAGGCCCATACACCGTTTCCTGTTTTGGGAAGCGGTATACCAGTTTTTTACCATAGCCTTCACCATCCATACGAGCGCACATCCATGCAATCATATTGGGCCTACCGTTAGGAGTATACGGTAGCATAAGAATGTATTCGGCACTTTGCTCACCAGGTAAACGGGTAACCAGATAATATGGTTCGATCCGTTGTTCTTTGCCTGCAACCAATTCGCCAGGCACTACCCAGGTATCTTCTTTAATAAAAAACACCCCTGGATCACTCATATGGTAGTTGCGATATATTTCCGTCTGTATTGAAAATAAGTCTACCGGATACCTAATATGCGATTTAAGGCCAGTTGGCATATCTGCCAAGGGCTTATACAGGCTCGGAAATATTTTTTGATAGGTTTGAATAATAGGATCATTTGCCTCTGCAACATAAAAACTCATATCGCCAGTATAGGCATCACATACTACCTTAACGGCATTGCGAATATAATTATTGCCAGCTGGGTCAAAAGGCTGCGAATAAGGGTATTTGCCAGATATCGTATAAGCATCCATCATCCAGTACAATTTACCATCGGTATTAATAACTATATAGGGGTCTTGATCATACCTCAGGTAAGGGGCTACCTTCTTAACCCTATCGACAAGATTACGGTTGAGCAATAACTGACTGCTATTGCTAATATCAGAGGAAAGAATCATCTTATAGTCTTTTAAAACCCAGCTTAGGAGCAAACGTCGTGGCCACGATTTAATTTCTATTCCATTGTTACCCTCATATTGGGTGTAGACGTTTTCTGATCCCATCGGATAATCGAACTCTTCTTGCTTAGTATTTACCATAATATAGGTATCCGTCTTTTCGCCAAAATATATCTCTGGTCGAGTAATTTTAATATCCGTGCTAAATTGGGGCGGGATATCCTTAATAAACAGTTTTGGTAAACCCTCCTGCTCGAACTCAGTTACGGGACTCATTACCGCCCCATAGCCGTGAGTGTACATTAAACGCTGGCCTATCCAGGTTTTAGCTTGATCAGGAAGGTTGGTCTGATCGATTTCACGAGCAGAAAGCATAACCTGGCGATATCTGCCATCAACTATATACCGGTCAATATCTACATCGTTAAAGAGATAATAAGGTCGTAGTTCCTGCAAGCTTTTATAGGTAGTCTGCAACGGTCCCCAATCCCACAGACGAATATTATCAACAGTATCACTATTATTTTTAATGTCTTCCATAGTCAGGCTATAATTAACGGGAAATTCCTTGCTTTCCACTTCGTCTAGTTGATAAGCCTGCCTGGTAAACTTAATCGCTGATTCTATATAGGGTTTTTCCTTGTTGAATTCATTGGGCTGAACTACCATTTTCTGTATTACTGTTGGATAAACTCCACCCAGAACAACGGCTATAACAAGCCAAGCCCCTATGCTGTAAAGTATCCAGGTGAATTTCCTGACAAAGATATTAACCACAATCATAACAGCAACTAATAAGGCAACTACCAAAAGAACCCGATTAGCTAAAAGACGGGCGTAGATGTCAGTATAATTTGCTCCATATACGATTCCATGGGAGGAAAAAAGAACATCATAGGTAGCTAGTTTATAACCCCAGGCTTTCAGGGCAAATATAGCCGCCACAAGAACAGCCA
>CAZYJA010000157.1:5013-7035 GCA_964647245.1 uncultured Syntrophomonas sp.
CAAACGTAAACTGTTTCCATTCCAAAAGAAATAGGTCAGTAGTGGCATTTAGTAGGTAGAATATTCCTACCATAATGACGGTAAGAACTAGCACTACCATAAGGGTGCTATAAATAAATTGGTAAAAGGTAAGATTAAAAAAGTAAAATCCTACATCGCGATTAAAAATCGGGTCGCTTATACCGAATGAAACTTGATTAATAAACTGTTGCACTACAATCCATTGATCCCCCAAGGCGCTGCTGACCATAAATGCACCCGCCAGACTGATTAATACAAAGGCCCATTTGGCATTCTTACCCTTCAGAAATTGGGTCCAACTTGGCCTTTCGGGATTCAAATATATTACCTTTCTAGCTTCGTCAGTCTCATCCGATTTTTCGGATTCAGGTCCGATATTTCTTTTGGTTAATTGCAGATTAAACCAAAAGAATAAAAATGAAATTACAAATATAGCTGCAACCAAAGCCATCTTGCTAATCAGAGTAGTGTAAAAAACGCTTTCAAAGGTTATAGACTTGAACCATAACCAGTCAATATAATAACTGGAAAGGCCAGATATGCCGCCCAAAACCACTAAGATAAGCATCATTTTGATAAAGCTGTTATTAGATCTATTGCCCATTTACTTCCTCCTCATAATATCTTCGAACTAGCATGCACCCTACTGTTTAATAATGGTCAGAATACATTTATAATTATTATAACAGATAGATACTCCTGAGGTCATACTTAAGGGTAATAATTATGCATTACAACCGCTAAATTTGGCAAAAAGCACAAAAACTAACATCAGTTTAGGAACTAAACTAATCTTAGTTTTGTAAAATAGCCTGAATTTTTAAGTTTATTGATGAAATATCACCGGTTCCGGACCGGAGTCTCCATACCGAGAATCAATATTTTCTCCACCAGTTCCTCGAAGCTTATTCCAGCTGCCCGGGCAGCATCAGGCACCAGGCTCATTTCAGTCATACCTGGTATGGTGTTTATTTCCAGAACAAAAGGATTTCCGTCGTTATCTACAATAAAATCTACTCGGGCATAACCTCGGCATCCCAGCGCTTTATATACCTTTTCACTTAGTTTGGCTACTATGGTTTGGGTATCCTCAGATAATCGGGCTGGTATTATATGATTACACATTCCCGGAGTATATTTGGATTCATAATCGTAAAATTCATTAGCTGAAGTTATTTCAATGAGCGGTAATACCTGGGTGATGTCATTCCCTATCACAGTTGAAGTCACCTCAGTACCATCAATAAATTTCTCTACCAAAACATCCGAACCATATTCAAAAGAAGCTTCGATCGCTGCCATAATAGCGTCTGACTTGCGTACGATATAGGTGCCGATACTTGATCCCTGCGTAGCAGCTTTTATCACCATTGGCAAACCGATAAGATCCAGCAAGCTTTGGAGTTCGATTGCGGACGGCTTATTTTTTAGAATTGTAAAAGGTGCAGTAGGAATTCCCTCATAAACTAATATCTTTTTAGTTAATATTTTATTTATACCTATCGCACTGCTGGCCACTCCAGATCCGGTATAGGGAATACCCATTAATTCAAGTAAGCCTTGTACGGTACCATCTTCACCGTCTTTCCCATGTAAGGTTAAAAAAACCAAATCGGGTTTATGATCCTCAATAGCCTTAAGTGAGGAGCCCTTCAGATCAAGCGATATCGCGTCGTAACCAAGCTTGATTAATGCGTTTAACACCGCAGCACCGCTTCTTAATGATACTTCTCGCTCTTCTGAATACCCACCCATCAATACCAATATTTTATTTTTCAGCATATTTACACCACCTGCATAATTAATATTTCTATTTGTATACTATTATTAATCTAAATGCCTTATGCAATGATTACAGCATACAATTAAACATCTTATGAATCAACCTGCAATATTATATTGAACCGTTCAACAATTTGTGATACAATGTGTCTTGCTGAGTCAAAAAACGCAGGGGAGTAGCTCAATTGGCAGAGCATCGGTCTCCAAAACCGAGGGTCG
>CAZYJA010000158.1:0-2915 GCA_964647245.1 uncultured Syntrophomonas sp.
TGTAGTACATGGGGGAGGACCGGACATTAACGAAATGTTGAACCGGCTGGATATCAAAAGCAGTTTTATCAATGGTTTGCGAGTTACTGATCACGACACTATGGAAATCGTGGAAATGGTCTTAGGCGGCAAAGTTAATAAAGAAATTGTAACCGGGATAAACGCCAGTGGCGGCAAAGCTATTGGTATTTCCGGCAAGGACGGCGGGCTGCTTGAGGCCCGAATGATAGATGATACCGGAGCAATGGGTTTTGTGGGTGAAGTCTGCCAGGTTAATCCCCAAATTATCGAGACCCTAATTGACAATGGCTATATTCCCGTGATAGCTCCCATAGGTATAGACTCCGAGCTGCAAAGTTATAATATTAACGCCGATTTAGTAGCCGCGGCTATTGCCGTAGCCCTAAAAGCTGATAAATTGGTATTGCTCACCGACGTACCGGGTCTATTGCAGAACCCGCAGGATAGTGACAGCCTGATATCAGTGCTAAAGGTGAGCGAAGTATCCGACTACGTAGCCAATGGCACTATTGCCGGAGGCATGATACCCAAAATCCAGTGTTGCGTGGAAGCGGTTACCGGTGGAGTGGGCCGAACCCATATTATTGATGGCCGAGTACCCCATTCCATACTGCTGGAAATATTCACCGACGAAGGCGTAGGAACCATGGTAATCAACCAATAAGTGTATAATTGTGGTGCCTGGCACCGCCGAAGGGAGAATTAGTTGTGAATAATAGTGAAATCATGAATAAAGGTCAACAATATGTAATGAATACTTATAGCCGATTCCCGATAGCGCTTGTTAAGGGGCAGGGTTCATATGTGTGGGATGCTGACGGCAAAGAGTATCTGGATTTTTTGGGTGGCATAGCCGTATGTGTCCTCGGGCACAGTCATGAAGGTTTACAGGCGGTGCTGCAGGAACAGGCTGCCAAGTTGTGGCACGTTTCCAATCTTTATTGGATAGAGCCGCAAGCAGAACTGGCGGAGAAAGTAGTGAAAATAGCCGGGCTGGGCAAGGCCTTCTTCTGCAACAGTGGGGCTGAAGCCAATGAAGGGGCCATCAAACTCACCCGCAAATATTTTTATCGCCGGCAGCAGGCTCATAAGCACGAGATAATTGTTTTTAAGAACTCCTTTCACGGGCGAACTCTAGCTACCGTTACCGCTACCGGGCAGCCTAAATACCAGGAAGGGTTTGCACCATTGCCCCAGGGCTTTGTTTACGCGGATTATAATGACCTGGAATCAGTAACCAAGCTAATTACCGGAAATACCGCCGCTATAATGTTAGAAGCAGTGCAGGGCGAAGGCGGGGTTCATCCAGCTGATCCGCAGTTCCTGCAGGAATTACGACGTATCTGTGATCGGGAAGGTATCCTGTTGATATTTGATGAGGTGCAGAGCGGTATTGGCCGCACCGGGAATTTCTTTGCCTATCAGGCTTACGGGATAAAACCAGACATTGTTACTATGGCCAAGGGATTGGCAGGGGGATTTCCCATCGGGGCCATGCTGGCCACGGATGAGGTAGCAACCGGTTTCTGGCCGGGTGACCATGCTTCCACCTTCGGAGGCAATCCTCTGGGTACGGCAGTGGCCGATTGGTTGGTGAAGACGGTCTCAGGGCCTTCGTTCATGGAAGATATTAAGAAATCGGGAGCCTATTTACAGGAAAGTCTTAACAAAATCGAGGATAAACGTATAATAGAAGTTAGAGGTTTGGGCCTGATGCTCGGGGTGGAATTGAATGCAGATATTAAGGGATTGGTACAAATATGTATGGATAAGGGTTTACTGCTCATTGGAGCAGGTCCCCGGGTTGTGAGATTCGTACCTCCTCTAAACATAAACCAGAACGAAATCAACCAGGCCGTGGCCATATTTGCAGTTGCCCTGCAGGAATGGGCAGAATAAAGATGGAGGAGGATGGTGAGGCGTGGACATCAGCGATAAACTTAAAGGCCGGGATTTTATAAGTATTCACGACTTCAATGAGGCGGAAATAGCCTATATCCTGGAAGTGGGATTGGAACTAAAAAAGGAACAAAAAAAGGGGATCGCTCACCCCATCCTGGCTGGAAAAACGCTGGGTATGATTTTTCAGAAGGCCTCGACTCGCACCCGAGTCGCTTTTGAGGTAGGCATGTACCAATTGGGCGGGCATGCTCTTTTTCTAAGTCCTCGGGATATTCAAATAGGCCGGGGTGAGTCTGTAAAAGATACGTCATTAGTTTTATCGCGCATGGTTGACGGTATTATGATCCGTACCTTTGCCCATGAAGAAGTTGTGGAAATGGCACGCTGGTCCTCCGTACCGATTATAAACGGTTTGACCGACTTGTTGCACCCTACCCAGATAATTGGCGATATGATGACAATTCTAGAACATAAAGGTGGGTTGAAGGGTCTAAAGCTGGCTTTCATCGGCGATGGCAATAATGTTGCGCACAGCTTACTCTTTGGCGGGGCGAAAGTGGGTATGGACGTGACTATCGCCTGTCCGGCCGGATTTGAACCTGATTCAGAAGTGCTGCAATTAGCCCGGCAGGATGCCCTGGTTACCGGAGCTCAGCTGGAAGTGACCGAGAGCCCCTGGGAAGCAGTAAAAGGCGCCGATGTAATCTACACCGATGTGTGGGCCAGCATGGGGCAAGAAGGGGAAGCCGAAACCAAGGAAAAGAAATTTATGCAATACCAGGTAAATCAAGCCTTATTGAACGCGGCCAACCCAGGAGCTATCGTTATGCACTGTCTGCCCGCCAAGCGCGGCAAGGAAATCACCGATGAGGTCATGGATGGTCCCCAGTCAGTAGTATTCGACGAGTCGGAAAATCGCCTGCATGCCCACAAAGCAATTATGGCCTTAGTTATGTAGATTCAACAAGGAGGTAACGATCAAGGGGACGGTT
>CAZYJA010000158.1:2925-3747 GCA_964647245.1 uncultured Syntrophomonas sp.
TTATGTAGTTTATTGGAAGCAAGGGGACGGTTAGCGATCAGGAGAACCGTCCCCTTGCTTCGCAAAACATAGATAGGAGGATAAATTAGATGGACAAGGTAGTTTTAGCCTATTCAGGAGGATTGGATACATCAATAATCATACCCTGGTTGAAAGAAAACTACGGTTATGAAGTTATAGCCTTTTGTGCCAATGTGGGACAGGGCGAAGAGTTAGAGCCGGTTCGGGCCAAGGCCCTAAAATCGGGGGCATCAAAAGTCTATATCGAGGACCTGGTGGAGGAATTTGTAACTGATTATATTTTCCCGGTACTAAAAGCGGGGGCCGTCTATGAGAAGAAATATCTGCTGGGAACCTCCTTTGCCAGACCGCTGATGGCTAAAAAGATGGTGGAGATAGCTGAGAAAGAAGGGGCCGTAGCTATCTGTCACGGAGCCACCGGCAAAGGCAATGACCAGGTGCGGTTTGAATTAGGAGTTAAAGCATTTAATCCCGATCTTAAGGTTATAGCTCCCTGGCGGGAATGGACCATACGCTCGCGGGAAGAAGCCATAGATTATGCCCATAGCCACGGTATAGACATACCCGTCAGCAAAGAGAAGATATATAGCAGCGATCGTAATATCTGGCACATATCGCACGAGGGCGGTGACCTGGAAGACCCCGCCAACGAGCCGCAAAATCATCTCTATGTGCTGACTGTACCGCCGGAAGAAGCCCCGGATAAGCCTGCCTACGTGGAAGTCGGCTTTGAGGCTGGTGTCCCGGTATCGATCAACGGTCAAAAATACGCTTGAGTTTGATCCACAGGTTTTGAAACGT
>CAZYJA010000158.1:3757-7025 GCA_964647245.1 uncultured Syntrophomonas sp.
AATATCCCCCCGTGGAGTTGCTGACAGAATTGAATCGCATCGGCGGAGCCAATGGGGTAGGGATTGTCACGATGGTAGAAAACCGTCTGGTAGGTATGAAATCCCGGGGTGTTTATGAGACGCCGGGGGGAACCATCCTTTATGCAGCCCATGATGAGTTGGAAAGGCTGACCTTGGACCGGCGCACCCTGCAATTTAAGGAGCAGGTAGCAGCTAAGTACGCGGAATTAGTTTACGATGGCAATTGGTTTTCTAAGCTAAAAACCGCCCTGGATGCCTTCGTGGACGTAACTCAAATGACGGTTACGGGCAGTGTCAGAGTCAAACTCTACAAAGGCAGTTGTAACGCAGTTGCTTCCAGTTCCCCTTATTCGCTCTACAGTGAGGAACTGGCTACTTTTGGTGCGGATGAAATCTATAGCCAGAAGGATGCCGAAGGGTTTATTAATCTTTTTGGACTGCCCCTCAAGGTGCAAGCCTTGCTGAATAGGAAGATCAACAGCCAGGGGTAAGAAATTAAAACAGTTGCAAACTATTAAATTTCTAGTAATATAGTGATACGGAGCAAACAGAGTGGAGAAATTCCCACTCTGTTTATCTTTTTTGGGGCTGATTCCGGGGAATCATAAAAAATAAATAAATCAAGTCTATTAATTGAAATTAAAAAGTTATATACTACTATATACAAGATATGGTAGGAGAAAATAAAACGCACCATATATATTGTGTTATGAAGGGGGATTCATTTTGGATATTAGTAGGATTAAAAAAAGAGATGGCCGCATAGAACCCTTTGAAAAAAAGAAGTTGGTGGATGCCATATTTAAGGCCGCCCAAGCCGTAGGTGGCAAAGATTATCAGATTGCGCAAGACCTGGCCGAGAAAGTCGTCGAAATTGCTCAGTATGTAGATGATGACGAAGTGGCTACCGTTGAGGGCATCCAGGATTTAGTTGAAAAAGTGCTGGTTAAAAACGGCCACTATAAGACTGCCAAAGCTTATATTCTTTATCGCAAGCAGCATGAGACTATCCGCAATGCCGAGCAGTTATTGCAGAACAATCAGATAATCGCTAACTACCTGGGCCGCAACGACTGGCGGGTAAAGGAAAACTCGAACATGACTTACTCTTTGCAAGGCATGAATTTTCACCTTTCCTCAGTCATTGTTTCCCAGTATTGGTTGGATCAGATATATAGTCCCCAGATGAAAGAAGCTCAGAATAGCGGAGATTTTCACATTCATGATCTGGGCATCCTGGGGGTTTACTGCGTGGGCTGGGATATCCGGGATTTACTAATGGAAGGATTCAAAGGAGTGCGGGGCAAGGTGGCCAGCGGCCCGGCCAAGCATTTCCGTTCCATCCTGGGGCAAATCGTCAATTTCTTTTTCACTTTGCAGGGTGAGGCTGCCGGTGCACAGGCTTTCTCTAATTTTGATACCCTGTTGGCCCCCTTCATCCGTTATGATGACCTGGATTATAAGCAAGTAAAACAGGGCTTGCAGGAATTTGTCTTCAACATGAACGTTCCAACCCGGGTGGGCTTCCAAACCCCATTTACCAATGTCACCATGGACCTGAAGGTGCCCGGGTTTATGAGAAATGAACCGGTCGTCATCGGCGGGAAGTATATGAATGAAACCTACGGCGAGTTTCAGGCCGAAATGGATATACTCAACCAGGCCTTTGCCGAAGTAATGATGCAAGGGGATGTGGAGGAGCGGGTTTTTACCTTCCCGATTCCCACCTATAACATAACCGAAGATTTTGACTGGGATAATCCCGCTTACAATAAAATTTGGGAGATGACCGCCAAATACGGCATACCCTCCTTCTCCAATTTCATTGGTTCGGACATGAGTCCCGAGGATGCCCGCAGCATGTGTTGCCGCCTGAGGCTCGATAATCGTGAGCTTAAGAAAAGAGGGGGCGGACTATTTGGGGCCAATCCGCTAACTGGGTCCATCGGGGTAGTTACCATAAATATGAGTCGGTTAGGTTACCTGGCCCAGAATGAAGAGGACTATTTTAACCGCTTAGCCGATATTATGGACATGGCCCGGGATAGTCTGGAAATTAAACGTAAAATGCTGGAGAGCCTTACCGAATATGGACTATATCCTTATTCCCAGTTCTACCTGCGGGGAGTCAAGGCGGGCTTCAATCAATACTGGAAGAACCACTTTTCCACCATTGGTCTGGTGGGCATGAACGAGTCTTGCCTGAATTTCCTGGGTCACGATATTGGCAGTCAGGAGGGTTTGGAATTTACCCGTAAGGTTATGAATTTCATGCGCGATCGGTTAATGATCTACCAGGAAGAAACCGGCAACATATTTAACCTGGAAGCAACCCCGGCGGAAGGTGTTTCCTACGGTATTGCCCGCAAGGATAAACAGCTTTATCCGGAAATTATCGTAGCTAATGAGGCGGATGTTAGAAAAGGCGCTGAACCATACTATACCAACTCCACCCAATTACCGGTTAACTATACCGATGACCTGTTTACCGCTCTAAATATACAGGATGATCTGCAGGCATTGTATACAGGCGGAACCACCTTCCATATTTTCCTGGGTGAGTCCGTTTCCTCGATTGCCGGGGTTAAGAAGCTGGTGAAGAAAGTCTGTGATCAATTCAGTTTGCCCTATTTCACGATTACGCCTACTTTCAGCATTTGTCCCCAGCATGGTTATATAAAAGGGGAGAACTTTGAGTGTCCGATATGTGAAGCCGAAGGCGTAAAAACTTCATGTGAAGTGTACTCCCGGGTGGTCGGCTACCTGCGGCCGGTAGATCAATGGAATGCTGGCAAGCAGGAAGAATATCGGGAGAGAGCCACCTTCGACAAGGCCATAGTCTAATATGAAGTACGCGGGCATGATCAAGCAGAGTCTGGTGGATTACCCCGGGGAAATAGCGGCAGTGCTGTTCACCCGGGGGTGTAACCTGCGCTGTCCGTTTTGTCATAATCCGGACCTGTTGGTGAAGCCGAAGATACTGGTGAAACCGATTGATATAGAAGAAGTTATGGAATTTATGGGGGCTAGAGGAAGTTTTCTGGATGGGGTGGTTATAAGCGGGGGAGAGCCAACCCTGAACGAGGAACTACCGGCCGATATTGCCCGCCTGAAATCTCTGGGCTGTTTGATTAAACTGGATACCAACGGTACCAATCCGACCATGTTAAGCAAATTGCTTAGTCACAAAATGGTGGACTATGTAGCCATGGACCTCAAGGCTCCCCTGGAATATAAGAAATACCTG
>CAZYJA010000159.1:0-2732 GCA_964647245.1 uncultured Syntrophomonas sp.
TAGCATATTCTACAATTTACAAAAAAAACGGACCGGACATGTATTCCAGGGAAGATATCAGGCTATCCCGATCCTTGATGACAATTATTTGTTGGCGGTCATTAGATATATTCACCGCAACCCGGTAGCTGCGCAAATGTGCTCACGGGTTGAGGAGTATAGGTGGAGCAGTGACCGTAATTACCGTGGAATGTATCCAGACTTCGTAGAATGTAATTGGCCCTTTGATATGCTGGCTAATGACCGAAAAAAGGCGCGGGAGGAGTACCGTGCTTTTGTTGATATGGATGATGAAATAGATTGGGAAAACTTCAGTCAAATTGATGATGAATCGGTAAAGCAGATCGCAGAGGAATTATCCTTGGCCCTGCCTGCCAATGGCATGCGCAGTCAAGTTAGTCAGTTGCCTAAGATTACCGAACCTGGCGATAACAGTTTCACTAAAGCTGAGTTTTTGGACGATATACTTCTGCGAACCGGGGCTGCAGGAAGTGCTGTGGAAGCAATCAAATCCGGTTCCCGGCAAAGGCACTTACTACCATACAAAATTGCTTTTGCCCGCGATGCCTTCCGCAAGGGCTATAGCATGAAACAAATAGGCCAGCACATTAACATAACTGCCAGCTCCATCTACTACTACCTCAAATAATAACTGGGGGTCAGACCCCCAGTTATTACAGGAGATGTAAATGTAATCGGGAAGACCGAGTGTATTCTTACGCTGACTGATGGCCGACCCATTAAGATAATGAGCAGTCGGAATACGATTATGCAGAGTCAGCACCTGGGTCTGCGTCTGCTGGACCTGCTGCAGGCAGAACGAGGCGCAGATCCAGGTATGAATAGTCTGATGCATTTGTTTATAGAGGTGGTGAATAGCATCAGAGAGATTCAGGAGATGATGGTTGCGGACCAGGAAGAACGCTACAGATAACTCGGGGTCAGACCCCCAGTTATTGTTGTATTCACCGCCGCATCGCCGAACGCCCCCGCCGATATTAACTCGGAGTCGGATTTCGGGCTATTATCGCGGCAGTACCGTTCTTCACTCCATGATTCCCCATCTCCTTTCTCAACTACGCTATTCCGATAACTTAAATATCGGACGATCAATCTTTCAGATTGTAATTTCCTATTGCTGGAAAAAATAAACTGTGGTAAAATCGAAGCGTGAGAACAAGTGTTTGAGGGATGATTCTTTAAGGAAAGCAGTATCCGTATGATAGAATTAATCTAGAGGGGTGAATATATTGTCATGGATTTTGACTTAGATAGTATAAAGGTGTTAATTAGAGATAATAAGATACAATGGCGAGGACACATGCTAACCAGAATGCAGCAAAGAGGTATTCTGCTTAACGACGTGTTGCAGTGCATATTAAATGGTGAAATTATTGAGTGTTACCCCACGGACTATCCTTATCCAAGTTGTTTAGTATTAGGTTTTATTGACTATGGTAAAGCACTTCATGTTGTATGTGCTATGGGGGAAGATAATATATGGATGATAACCAGCTATTATCCTGATAAACATGAATGGATTGAAAATTTTTCAAAGAGAAGGAGGTAGTTTTGAATGAATTGTATTATGTGTAAATCAAAACTAGCTAAGAGCAACGTTAATCATATAGTCGATTATAATGGACGGATAGTGATTATCAAAAATGTTCCAGCAAATGTTTGTGGCCAATGTGGCGAATATTATGTTGATAATGAAACTGCTGTACGTTTGGAAGAAGTAATTCGCGAGCTCCTTAATAATAAGGCTGAGATATTGGTGTTAAATTACAGTGAAATGGTAGCCTAATAACTGGGGGTCAGGCCCCCAGTTATTCATTTAACCTGTAGGATGTTCAGGGCTACCTGCAGGACGAACCATTTGGGGGCCGGATCATCAGGTGAGTGTTCAGAGGAGATCAGCCTTGTTTGCCGAGCCTGGTTCATGATGGTCTGTTTCCATTCTTCCGGGTTAGGACGGGAACTGTCTTCATTTAGCTCTTGCATGAATTCCTCCCACCGAAAGAGATCGCCCGGGCAACTGGTCGGAGCCAGGTCCCGGTGCCGGTTGATCTCAATGTTTCCATACTGTTTTTCTATATCGTATATTAGTTGTCTCAGCGCGGTAATCTGTTCAGCAGCGGGAGTTTCCTGCATGAAGTTGCCGGTCAGGCAGATGCCGATGCTGTCCTGGTTGTATCCCTGCGTGTGGGCGCCTATGGTATCGGCTGGACGTCCCAGCTCGATCTGGCCGCTCTTGCGGATCAGATAGTGATAGGCGATGCCGCTCCAGCCCTTAGCCAGGTGCCAGCGGTGAATCTCGGCTGCGGATACATCAGAACTGGCCGAGTGATGGATTACCACTCGGCTGGTCCGGGGACGGGGTTTCAGGTCTTTGAAGTTCAGGTGATGATCGAGGTAGTTCATGGTATCAGCCCTCCTTTAGTGGATAGTGGATAGGGGATAGTGGATAGTTCGTTTTAAATATAGCTGCTGGATGGTTTTTCTTCGGGTTTAAGGGTTGACTGGGAAAGGGCTGCCGGCCATAGCTTTTCGCGGGGCATGGTTATGATGGCTTCCCGCAGTTCACCGATTGCGGTGGTCAGTTTGCTGAGCTGGTTTTCTACTCTGATTAGCAGATAGACGGATACCGCGATGGGGAAGCCGACGTTGCCAATCAGGTTTAAGAGGTCTTCCATGTTAGTGTCTCCTTTCATTTGTTTTGGGGGTGGGGG
>CAZYJA010000159.1:2742-6824 GCA_964647245.1 uncultured Syntrophomonas sp.
CAGTCCCTCAGTTTCCCTACGGGGAACAGAAGGGACAGTCCCCGTGTTTCCCCGTTTCCCACGCCGTTCCCCACCATATTTCCCCCTGTTTCCCCTGGGACAGGAAGCGGGCGGAATATCCGCCCGCTGGGGTCAGTCTTATATCAGGTCCAGGTCGGTGCTGTCGGTGATTATGATACGGGCATCTATCTTGCCGGTCAGGTTCCCGCCTGGGCCGGTGAAGATGTTGCTGGCGATGATGCTGTCCATCGAGGCTGCCACTACGGCGCCGGTCAGCGGATCTTTGGCATCATATATCCTGATGCGCTGGGTTCTTCCCAGCTCGGAGTTGAAATCCATTTCCAGGGTTCTTTGCGCTGCCATCTTCATTACCTCCTTTCACTAATATTAGGGTGAATCTGGTTACTCAGCAGATTCGAGTTCTACCGTGTTCCTGCGCTGAACGGAATTGTTGACCTGGCTCTGGAGCCCGATCAGGGTCTGGGCGACTAAGTAGACGTCCTCGTCGCTGGCGCTGGTCTTTACATTTTTGAAGCTGCGATTCTTGGTTAGGGCCTGTCCGGATGCGCCGATTCCATCATCCATAACCAGGATCAGATCGGACGTTAGAGAAGTAGCAGTAACTGCCATGAGATTTCACCTCCTTTCGTGTGGATTAGGAAGCCGGTCCTGACTTCCAAATGTAGTTTAATCCACGGGGGCTGGAGGTGTTAAATGCGGGGGAATGAGTTCCAGGTGATAAAAAAGCAGTGAAAAAACCAAGCCCGAGGTTTTGGGGGCCGGGCTTTTTGAAAGTGGGGAGGTCAAAAGAGGGGGAAAACGAAAACAGGTAGAAATAACTGGGGGTCTGACCCCCAGTTATTTCTACCCTAATTCATATGTTTGATGAAGGTTCTATACATGATCCCAACGTAGGAAATAATAAAGACGATCCATAGAAATACCGTATGATTTAAGAAGAACTCAGAGAAATAAGCCCCAAGGAGGATGCCTAGAAAAACCAGCGTAATTTTCAAACATGCGAAGTCCATGACAGTGTATTTGCTAGTCGCCTTCAACACCCGTTTTATAAATTTATTCATAGCACTGACCTCCTTCTAAATTATACTCAAATACGGTAATCTTACACTTTAATTATAACATATCTACCGGCTCGTCAATTTCCAAATCAAGGTCGTCCAACGGTATCCAATCCCTCCATTTAATGCCCAATTAGTATCACCATATAATCGAAACTATACCCGGTCTGTAATTTGTAAATTCTGCTCGACATTTACTGGCTATTGAAGTAGTATATAAATGATATTAAAATGATATCATTTATGAAGTTGAAGGAAATGAAAGGAGTATGGATATGGCGGATATTACCAACGAAAAGCAACTGCATTTTGAAGAAATTGAACCGAAAACCACCAGCGGTATGGCAATGCTATTGCTGAACCTTCTACTGATGCTGGCAGCCCTGGGTGGGGGTATTTATGGCATTGTGCAGCTCGCTAACCGAAATATTACTCTCGGTCTCATCCTGCTGTTGGGGGGAGCACTTTATCTTTTCATAATCGGACCGATACTGTTTTGTGGCTTGAAGATCCTGAAGCCTAACGAGGCCTTGGTATTGACCCTTTTTGGCAAGTATTATGGTACCCTGAAAGGCGAGGGATTTTTCTTCGTGAATCCGTTTGTCTCAGCATTTAATCCCGTTGCCGGGTCCGCACCTTCCATTAGCACCACCATTGAACACGCGGCAGCCGGGCAACACACGGCAGCAGCCAGCAGCGCCAAGCCGCGCAGCAAAATAATGTCCCTGAAAACTATGACCATGGGCAATGATAAGCAAAAGATTAACGATGAATTAGGTAATCCCATCATTATCGGCATCGTTGTCATCTGGAGGGTGGTCAATACCGCCAAGGCTGCTTTCAACGTAGATAACTATACGGAGTTTTTGTCTATTCAATGTGACTCCGCACTCCGCAATATTGTTAGCCTTTATCCTTATGATTCCTCCAATGATGATAGCGAAAAGTCGCTGCGCGGCAGTAGTCAGGAAGTTGCCGCAAAGCTGAAAGTGGAAATCCAGTCCCGGGTAGAGATCGCCGGGCTGGAGATTTGTGAAGCGAGAATCACTCACCTGGCTTATGCTCCGGAAATCGCTGCGGCCATGCTGCAGAGACAGCAGGCTTCGGCTATCATTGCGGCCCGGCAATTGATCGTGGAGGGAGCAGTGGGAATGGTAGAAATGGCGCTTACCAAGCTGAACGAAAAGGATATTGTGCATCTGGACGAGGAGCGCAAGGCCGCCATGGTCAGCAATCTGCTGGTGGTCCTCTGCGGAGACAAGAGCGCCCAACCCATCGTGAACAGTGGTTCTATTTACTAAGCAGGCCACGTTGCAGCGCATGGTTAGTACGGCTACGATTTATGAATATCGAAAGGAGGGATGTGGATAAATGGAAAGCAAAGACAAAGAGAAGAAACAATTATTGCTGCGATTATCTCCATCCCTCTGGAAGGAATTGGCCGCATGGGCGGAAGACGATTTCCGCTCGATAAATGGGCAAATCGAATATCTCCTCAACGAATCTGTGAAGCGCCGCAAAAAAAAGATCAGCGAGGAATAACTGCGGTGCCTGGCACCGCAGTTATTGGGAATCGTTAATGAAATCCAGGCATTGTTTGGCGATAGCTATTTGCGCCTGTAATTGTTCTTCAATTTTCCGGAGCTGTTTGGAATCCATCTTTACGATATCTACGCCATTGCAGAAGGTGTTAATCATGTAGTTAACCTCGCCCGGATTGTAACCGATGGTGATTAATTCTTCTTTCAATGCCAGGATTATTTTCAGCCTGTCCAGGCTGGTGTCCATAAAAGTTTCGCGGTATTTGCGGGTAAATTTTGCGAGAATGAAGTCAATAACCACAATGAAAAACCTCCTTAAAATTACCATACCTTAAGGAGATCCTGCTAAAGGCATGGTCTCTGGCAACCAGGCTGTCATATCGTGTTAAACGACTTAGACCCTTTGGCTTTGCGTCTCTATCTTTCGATAGGTTTGCCCTTCAAGTCCACATTTTTATTTAAATTATATAATAACCAGATAATTTGAGCAATAACTGGGACTCAGAGCCCAAGTTATTTATCTTACAGGGTTGGGGGCTGGGCCTTCCTTTAGGTTCGCTCTGACTTGGCTCTTCTGCGAGCAGTCTAATAATTGCGGTGCCAGGCACCACAATTATTACTTATTCTTAATATAATTAACCCGAATATTGGGATTGCCCGATCTTCGGGACTGGATTTCGAATTGCTTCAGGGACATTATGAGCGAAGTTAGCTTGGCGTGCCCGTAGTTCCTGGTATCAAAATCGGGATAACGTTTATTAAGGCGATTGCCGACCTCGCCCAGGAATACCCAGCCATCCTCGTCGGAGCTCTCGGTTACAATAAGCTTGATGGTGCGGATCAGTTCCTTCGTACTGGCCATGCCGGCTTTGGAGGGTTCCTGCTTCTCGATATTTTGGGGCGCGCCGGATTCGCCTGGGGTTGTCGGGGCGGCCAAGACCTCCAGATATTTGAATTTTTCACAGGCGGCGATGAAGGGGGTGGGGGTTTTTTTCTCTCCCATGCCTACCACATACATGCCCGCTTCCCGCAGCCGGGCTGCCAGCCGGGTAAAATCACTGTCACTGGAAACAATGCAAAAACCGTCTACGTTATGGGAATAGAGTATGTCCATGGCATCGATGATCAAGGCGGCATCGGTAGCATTTTTACCGGTGGTGTAGCTATATTGCTGAATGGGAGTTATGGAGTAATTGAGCAAGACCGTTTTCCAGGAGGATAGCTGGGGCTTGGTCCAATCTCCATAAATTCGCTTATAGGTCGGTATTCCATGGTTGGAAATCTCATCAAATATGTATTTTATATACTTGTCCGATACATTATCAGCATCAATCAAAACCGCTATCTTCCGATCGTTTTCCATATAAATTCCCCTCAAATATCAATATATGTTTATTTATCCATGATTTATATTAAATGACCGCGCGCTATCCGTCAATAACTGGGGGTCAGACCCCAAGTT
>CAZYJA010000160.1:0-6821 GCA_964647245.1 uncultured Syntrophomonas sp.
AGGTCTTTAATCGGTAATCCAGCTGCTGCTTATGTAGATCAAATATCTATGGTGATATTATTTATTTCAAGCTAATATGTAGGAACACCCATTATGAACAGAATAAGGAGGTTAGGTTATGGCTTTGTATGAATTAGAGGGAATGCGCCCGTTGGTTCCCAAATCAACCTTCGTACACCCGCAGGCTGTAATTATTGGTAATGTAGAGCTGGGGGAAGGATGTTATATCGGCGCAGGTGTAGTTATCCGGGGCGATTATGGAAAGGTAATTATAGGCAATGGAAGCAATGTTCAGGATAATTGCACCATACATACCAATCTTAATGCAGTAGCCCAAATTGGTGATAATGTTCTGATTGGACACAATGCTATCGTCCATGGCCCTTGTTTAGTTAAAGAATATGCCGTTATAGGCATGGGTTCAATCGTATCGGACAACTGTGAAATGGGAAGTGAAAGCCTGCTCGCCGCCGGTAGTGTATTGTCCCCGCGAAGTATTGTGCCTCCCCGCAAGTTAGCTATAGGTAATCCCGCCGTAATTACCAAAGATCTGAGCGAGAGAATTATCGGCAAAAATAAAAATGGGGTTAAGCTTTATCAACAGATGGCTAAACGTTGTATTGATGGATTAAGGTTGATTGAGGAAAATTGAGCAGCTTAAATCGAGGCCACTGAAAAAGCCAACCAAGATGGCAAGAAGCCAAGATTGTCATGTTGAGCGCAGCGAAGAATCTTAGTATTTAGGCGGCTTTTAAGATTCTTCATTTCACTTCGTTTGATACAGATGACACCAATCCGGATTTCCCGTGGCCTCGCTTCAATTCAGGGCAACCATTATAAGACCCCACCCCAATGTTAAAACAACTCCCTTAAATATAATCCAGGTGAGAAACATTTCTGCTTGACAAGTAGCCGTAATTGTATTATAAATTAATTGTAAGGGTTACAAAATTGTAATGAATACAAATTAACACGAGGTATTATTATGGATTTGAAAACGATTGAAGAGATATTAAAATCCCATAATATCAAACCATCCCACCATAGGCTAAGGGTCTTGGAGTATTTACTGCTGCACCGGAATCATCCTACGGTGGAAATGATCTACCAGCATTTACTGCAGGATATCCCTACTTTATCCAAAACTACTTTGTATAACACGCTGAACTTATTTGTAGAAAGAGGTATTGTCATCGTGATTACTATTGAAGAGAACGAAAATCGGTATGATGCCGATATTTCCCTGCACGGTCATCTAAAATGCAATCACTGCGGGCAAATTTTCGATATTAGGCTGCCCGTTGCAATCCTGGAGTTTGCAGGGTTGGAAAAGTTCGAAATCACTGAAAGTCAAATGTATTTTAAAGGTATTTGCCCGACATGTTTGAAAAATAGGGATGGGCAGATGAATTAAGTAAACTAAAAGTAAAGGGAGGGAATTTATAATGGCAAAATGGGTATGTGGAGTATGTGGTTATGTTCATCAGGGAGATACTCCCCCGGTTAAATGTCCTCAGTGCAGCTCGCCGCCTGCGAAATTTAATGAAATGAAAGAAAATACCGAGTTGAACTGGGCTGATGAACATCGAATCGGCGTGGCTAAGGATGTTGATGCCGAGGTTTTACAGGAATTAAGGGCCAGCTTTGTCGGTGAATGTACAGAGGTAGGTATGTACCTGGCTATGAGCCGTCAGGCTGATCGGGAAGGTTATCCTGAAGTCGCGGAAGCTTATAAGCGTATTGCCTGGGAGGAAGCTGAGCATGCGGCCAAATTTGCGGAACTTCTGGGAGAAGTACTAACTGCCGATACTAAAACCAATCTTAAGATGAGAGTGGAAGCTGAGTATGGTGCGTGTCAGGGCAAAAAGGATTTGGCGGTGCGGGCCAAACAGTTAAACTATGATGCTATTCACGACACGGTTCATGAAATGTGCAAGGATGAAGCCAGACATGGTGCGGCTTTTAATGGCTTGCTAAAAAGGCATTTTCAGTCCTAATAGGGCAGCTGATCCCGGGGACAGCACCGATATCGCTGGCTGGGGAAGAGCCTCGGTGGGCTGATTTAAAATTGCAAGTTTAACCGGGCTCTTTTACAGGGTATTAAGTTTTTATAATTATATTTTAAGACATAGTTGTATTTTTATGACTATGTCTTTACATTCGTAGTTGATCCAGCAACCTTCTATAACGCGTCTGGGGCTGCCATCTCACTTAAGATTTTCATAATGCCCTCGTATAAACCCTGGGCCGCCTGGGTTCGAAATTGCTCGGTGCTCAGGTTCTGGCGATCCGATTCGTTGCTGATATAGGCTACTTCAGCCAGGACTATGGGCATTTTCGTGTTGGAATACTTCATTCTGGGAATTAACTCCTTTACTCCATTATCGTAAGTTCCCAGTTTTTTGATTAATTCAGTCTGTACCAGCTCAGCTGCTCTCTGGCCGCTAATGCCGCAGGCAGCAGGATCAATAGAGGGGTTGAAATAGGTCATGGTACCGCAACTGGAACTCGCTTTATAGTAGTTATTATGAATACTTACCAATAGGGCCGCATTCAGACGATTGGCCAGCTCGCCCCTATCCTCAGTTTTCAGATTTATATCATCATTGCGGGTCATTTGTACCTTTATGCCCGATTTTCGCAGCAGGTCACCTAGCTTTAAGGATATATCCAGGTTTAAATCTTTTTCCTTTACTATAATATTGTGGTGATTGGTTTTATCGTAAGGATAGATGGCGCCCGGATCATCACCGCCATGCCCAGGGTCAATCACGATCAGGCTTTCTTTAATTCTATGTATTTGGGCAATACTATTAATAATATCGTTGGGCGAGTTAAGCCAGGTATGATTTCTGGCATAAGAAGTAGTTGCTACTTCATGTGAACGGAAGGTCGTGGTGATCATACTGATGGCAATTACCAGTAAGGCTATAGCCGCAAGTCCGCAAACTAAGGGTCGGTATTTATCGATTTTGGCCATGCTCGTCCCCCTTCGATTGTAAAACCATCCATCGCCTGAGTTCTATATTCTATATAATCAATGATTTTTATCCGGTGAGCAAGTACTTAATTATGAGTTTAGGGAGGGATTTTACCTGATGAATCAAACAAATGTCAAAAATTACGAAGTGGCCAGCTTTGCAGGAGGTTGTTTCTGGTGTATGGTGGCACCTTTTAAACAATTGACCGGGGTAATGGAAGTAATGACTGGTTATACCGGCGGAAGGACGGCTAACCCTACCTATGAGCAAGTGTGTTCCGGTAAGACCGGACATTTGGAAGCAGTGCAGATCAGGTTTGATGCGGGAATCCTCAACTATGAAGGCCTGTTGGATACCTTTTGGCGGCAAATAGATCCTACTGATGCGGGGGGTCAGTTTTATGATCGGGGAACCTCCTATCAAACGGCTATTTTTTATCATAATGAATCCCAAAAGCACAAAGCCGAGGCTTCAAAACTGGCTCTAGCGGAAAGCGGGCGTTTCCGTAAGCCAATTATAACCCCGATTCTGCCGGCAGTGACCTTTTATCCTGCTGAAGACTATCATCAGGATTACCATGCAGTCTGTCCGCTCCCCTATGCCAGGTATCGAAAAGCTTCCGGGCGGGATGAATTTATTAAAGGGCACTGGGGGCCAGAACCAGCCGAAATGAAAAAGGACTTGAAGAATAGACTAAGTAAGCTACAATATGCGGTAACCCAGAATAATGCGACGGAGCCACCTTTTCAGAATGAATATTGGGATTTCGAAGGTGAAGGTTTATATGTCGATATTGTATCCGGCGAGCCGCTGTTTAGTTCACGGGACAAATTTCATTCCAACTGTGGATGGCCCAGTTTTACCCGACCGCTAAGATCGGAGGCGGTGACCGAGAAAATGGATAATAGCCTGTTCATGAAACGAATTGAGGTGAAAAGCGCAGTGGCTGATTCCCACCTGGGCCATGTTTTCACCGATGGACCGGCGGGCGGTCTGCGCTACTGTATAAACTCCGCAGCCTTGCGATTTATACCGCGAGAAGAGCTGGCCGCGGAAGGCTATGGGGATTATCTGGCTTGGTTCACGGCCCCACAGGATGATCAACCCTCCAAGATTTGATACTGTTTTATGCCACGGGTCATAAGTAAATAATACAGAATTAGGGCGACCAGACCGAAGCCGGCTAACATAAATAGGGCCGCCGTAAGCGGAGAATCCAGGAAGCGAACTACAATGAACAAGACCGCACCGCCCAGTAATATAGCAAAGAGGATGGAGAAGATCACGTTTAGATTTTGTTTCACTGCCTTTTGCTCGTTATCCCAATCCAGTTTGGGTCGGAAAATATCAATCAGCAAGCCAAATTCGATTACCGGTACCATAGCCACCAGGCTTACTGCTACTATCATTGCCAGCAGGAAAAGATCCAGGGGAACTATGATAACAGCCCCTATTATCAGCAGGATACTGCCAATAGCACTAAATAAGTACCCGGCCAGGAGTTTGGCCTGGGCTTGTTGCTTATAAGCCAAGGGGATGTACTTGGATATGAAAAATTCTCTACCTTCCCGGGAAATGGCTGTAGCGGCAATTCCGTTCGAGGCGGCCAGGAATATAACGGCGCCAATTATCACGACCATAAGCATCTTTTGCCCTCCCGGCTGGGATAACAGTTCATTGAGAGGAGAAATCTCCTCATTGCGGGTTTGCAGCCAGAAGGGGATGATAATAACTACGGGTAAGAGCAGGTTGGTCAGGACACAGTTCATAAAATAGGAAGGAACTCTTAATAGTAGACGTATTTCTTTCATACAGTAGGCGAGCAACACCGGTGAACTCCGGCCTAACCGCTGGTAATCTGAACTGGTAAGCTTTTTGCGGCGGGCGGTGGTTTCACTCGAGCCCACCAGACCTTTGAAATAAAGTTGGTCGCCCGCCAGCCACGCCAGGATAACTGCCAGCAAAGACAGGGCCACGAATAGCAGTAGATTTGAGAATCCGGCCCCGGTACCCGCCCCGGTTAAAGCTAACCCCAGATAGCGGGTAGAGGGAAAAACATGGCTGATCAGGTTTACCAGGCCGTTAGGATCGGTAAGCAGGCGCTGCAAAAAGGCCGGATCGGTAGTATTAGCACCTGAGTTTTGAAAAAGAAATTGGTAGCCTACCGCCAGCGCAATTATTATCAAGCCCCCCAGGATTTTGAACAAGTCTTTGCGGCGGCCGAAGTTGGCAAATCTCATTATTATGACCGTCGGTATAGTGGCCAGGCTCAAGGGCAGGAGAGGGATGAATAAAAGCCCGATTAAGGCATAAAGCCAATAGATTAGGGTGGCCTCGCTTCTTATGCCGAAAACTATCAGGGGCGGGAGTATAAATGGCAGCTGGGTTAAATATTCATAAACGATAACCACGGAAAACCTGGCTCCCAGCACCTGCCAGCCGCTGAGCGGTAAAGATAGCAGGTTTTGGGCGTCTTCAGCCAGGTAGAAGAAGTTGATTACGTAGAAGATACCGAAGAAAAATATCATAGAACTGACCATGACGATCCCCAGGGCTAGTATCGCCCCTGATTGTCCCAGGGGCGCGAGGAGATCATAGCCCTGGATTAATAGTTTCACGTATAACCATACGGTGGGGCTTACCCCGGCAATTATAAGTAAGCCCAAGCCGATTAATTTGGGATATTCGAACTTATTTCTTTTTGCTTTGGCGTGGATTACGGAGGTGCCAAAGTTATTTATTAACAGAGTTTTCAGCAAGCTTAAAAATTTATTCATTTTCGGTAAGCTCCAAAAATAGATTTTCCAGGGACTGATTATCCTGGAGGTGGGCGCGAATTTCCTGCATACTGCCGGTTAAAATTAACTTGCCTTTATTGATAATGGCCAGGCGATCACAGACTTTCTCGGCCACATCCAATACATGGGTGGAAAAAAACACCGTTTTACCAGAATCGGCATGCTCCCGCATCATTTCTTTCAAATCGAAAGATGAGCGAGGATCCAGGCCAGTCATGGGCTCATCTAAAATCCAGACCGGCGGGTTATGCAGTAATGCTCCAATCACCACGATCTTTTGTTTCATACCGTGGGAATAGCTCTGGATGATATCTCCGGCGGCTCGGGCCATTTCGAAGCGTTCTAACAGCTTCTGCATTCGTTCGAGCCGGCTTGCGGCAGGCACTTGATACACATTGGCCATAAAATTCAGGTATTCCAGGCCGGTTAGCCGGGAAAAAATATTGGGGTCATCGGGGACAAATCCATACTGCAGCTTGGCCTCAATGGGATTTTCTCTTATGTCTTGGCCATTTATTTTTATGGTGCCTGCATCGGCATTCAATATCCCGGTAATCATTTTTATCAAGGTGGTTTTGCCAGCCCCGTTGGGACCCAGGAAGCCAAATATTTCACCATCGCTGATAGTCAGGTTGATGTTGTCAACCGCCTTTACTGCGCCCCGGTTATAGCTTTTAGAAACTCCGCTAATTTCGATCATTTTAAATCCCCCGCCCTCATTTGCTACTTCCCAACCTTAATTTAGTATGCCTACAAAGTTGAGATGGTATTATAAAAATAGTTTTAGTTGTCGTAGGCTGGTAAGCATACTAATAGATCTAAACTATTCAACCATCCTCACTCTGGCTGGCGGCGGTGGGTAATTCCTGCACCCCCCGCAAGCGCCTTTCAATACTGCGCGATTTTCGGGAAGCGGTATCGATTGTACTGCTGGCTTCATCCAACTTCTTCTTGGTTTTTTCCAGAATATCTCCAAATTTGCCGAATTCGGTCTTGACTACTCCTAGTAACTGCCACACTTCGCTGGAACGCTGTTCAATCG
>CAZYJA010000161.1:0-6697 GCA_964647245.1 uncultured Syntrophomonas sp.
AATGCAACATTCCGTGGGCTACTAAAAAACCAAGTTCTCGATTTAGGCTATGCCCGTATTCAACCCTTTGGGCCTCTGCTCTTTCCAGTGAAATAACAATATCGCCCAGAACGTTAAGTTCATTAGAAAAATCATAATCGGGTTCATCTTCCGAAAATTCATTCATCGCAAACGATAAAACATCGGTAGGGTTATTCTGGTTGCGATATATCATATTCAATTCCTGAATATAGCTGTCGTCAACCAACAGTAAACTTACCTCCGAATCTGGGGGTAAGTTTTGCATCCGGGCAGCGGCATTAGCTACGTTGGTAATAACCTCTTCTAATTCCTTATTATAGTGAACCTTATCCTGTTGATCTGTTATCATCGTCTCCATAGATACCACCATTCCTCTTGGTAAGCTCCCGTACTATATCCGGGTATTCAATCCTTTTATGATATACACCTTCCAAAACCCGGCAGAAAGTATTGGCAATCACGTCAACATCCTTAAAAGTCAGGTCACACTCTTCTAATTGTCGATCATTCAATTTATCCCGCAAGATCTTGCGAACCATGGTGTGGATTTTTTCCAGGCTGGGAGCAGGCAAAGAGCGAACTGCAGCCTCTACCGAATCCGCCAGCATTACTAAGGCTACTTCCTTACTGTGCGGCTTGGGGCCTTCATACCGAAAACTATTTTCGTTTACCATCCCCTCGCCCTCTTCTTCCAGGGCCCGATTATAAAAATACTTGGCCAAGCTGGTGCCATGATGCTCACCAATAAAATCAACAATGACTTGCGGCAGACGGGCTTCCCGAGCTAGTTCCAAGCCCTCCTTGATGTGAGAAATAATAATTAAAGCACTTAAAGCCGGAGCAATCTTATCATGCGGATCCTCAAATCCACGCTGGTTCTCAATGAAATACTCAGAGCGTTTAATTTTACCAATATCGTGATAATAAGCTCCTACTCTTACCAACAAAGGATTGGCACCGATAGATTGAGCCGATGCCTCCGCCAGATTCCCGACCATTAAACTATGATGATAAGTACCCGGTGCTTCAATCAGCAGCTTCTTGAGAAGATCCTGGTTCGGATTGGACAGCTCCAATAATTTTATCATACTGGTTATGGAAAAGCCGTTTTCCAGATAAGGTAAGGCTCCAATCATCAAAACCGCCGATAATATTCCCCCAATAACCCCAACCATGGTTGCCGCCAAAACGATGCTTATACTGAGATTGCTAAAAATTAAAGCCATCGTAACTATCGTGGCTACATTAGCCCCCGCAATATATAATCCCGATAAAGCCAGATCAGAAGTCTGACTTAACCGGGAAACCCTATAAACCCCAACCGTGCCGCTAACGAAAGCAACAATAGCGAAGGCCAGTTGATTACCGCCATTTAACAGGCCTACATATAAGGCCATAACCATCGTAATAAAATAGGCCAGCCGATTATCGAGCAAAATAGCTATCAGCATCGAGCCTGCCGCAACCGGCGCCAAATACCCCGACAGAGCATTGATCTCGGGTCGATCGGATATCTGAATTACGGTGGCAAACCTGGCCATTAACATAACTATAATTACAATAATTCCGAGCAACAAGAGCTGAATATCATTTTTATAGAGTTCTTTATGATAACGCTTCAAATATTCCAGTATTAACCAGAACGTAATCAGAACCAGAGCAGACACTCCAACCAGGGTAATAGGGTAACTCTGGGTTCTTTGAATACCGAGCTGTTCCAAAACCGAAATCTGTTCGGCGGTGACCCGGTCACCTTCGCGCACAATGATCTCCCCGGCTTTTACAGTTTTAAGTACTGGCTCAACCGCGTCCTCGGCTTCCTTAATCGCCTTGGTAGTGGCTTCCTGATTATATATCAAATTGGGACGAATCGCGTCTATAGATACCGTTTTTATAATCTCCTCGGCTGCAGCGATAAAACCAAGCTTCCCAACCTGTTGGTTCACATCATTATAAACTCCGCTCAGGGCCTCTTCCGTAATGGGTTTGCTCATCTCCAGTTCCACCATACTGATGGTAGCCTGTTCCATCTTATCTATATCCGGAGGTTTAGTGACCAGTAAATAATTGGCCGAGGCCGTAGAGCTAGTGCCCGGGCTTAAATTCTGGGGGCGGGTCAAACCGTCTAACAAACCTATTATAACTCCTTTTTTATCGGGGTTGTCGGACTGTAATATCCCTTTCAAACTGGTGTAAAATGCATTTACATCGGTACGAGCCTGGTCCAGAGCATACTTATCCTCTTGATAGGCCTTCTGTACTCTGGCCGCAGCCTGACTCTTAAGTTCTCGAGTCTGGTTTTCATCTATGGCCACTGCCGTAATATTGGACACGATGTTACGTTTAGCTACTTCATCAGTGCGCAGCATGACCTGCTGCGGGCTAACGTTGCTAAATATAATGGCTATCATTATAGCGCAAAAAGAAATTGCCGCCAGTATTTTTTTGGTTTTTGAATCTTTCCAGAAACGGCGCATTTTTTCCCCCCAAAAATAATGGAGGATATTAGCCAGTTTCATATCCCATCTCCTTCAAGCCCTTATAGGTTATTGTTTGTCCAGGTAAATCTCGTAAGCGTTTATTATTTTCTGTACCAATGGATGACGGACGACATCTTCCTGGGTTAAATACTCGAAAGAAATTCCTTTGATGATACCCAGTATCTTTTGAATCTCTATCAAACCGGAATGGTCATCCCGGGGTAAATCTACCTGGGTAACATCACCGGTTATAACCGTTTGCGAGCCGAAGCCCAGGCGGGTTAAAAACATCTTCATCTGCTGAGGAGTAGTATTCTGCGCCTCATCCAGAATAATAAAAGCATTATTTAAAGTCCTGCCGCGCATATAAGCCAGGGGAGCAATTTCAATAATATTCTTTTCCAGATAACGCTGGGTTACATCTACCCCTAATATATCAAAAAGGCCATCGTATAGGGGCCTTAGATAGGGATTGACCTTTTCAATAAAGTCGCCGGGCAGAAAGCCCAACTTCTCTCCGGCCTCAACTGCCGGTCGAACCAAAATAATGCGTTCCACCTCTTTATTCCTAAGGGCTCGCACCGCCATAACCACCGCCAGATAGGTTTTGCCAGTTCCAGCCGGGCCAATGCCAAAAACCACATCATCTCGCAATATGGATTCAACATATCTTTTCTGGCCTATAGTTCTAGCCTTAATCGCCTTGCCATGAGATGTAGTCAAGAGCGTTCCCGAGACTATATCCTGATAGCCCGGCCGGTCTCCCTTTTTCAGGAGTTTGTCCATGTAGGTAATATCGTTAATGTTTAGCAATCCTTCGGCCTCTACAATCACCATTAAATCTTGAATTAACTGGGCTGCGTAGTTTACTTGCTTCTCTTCGCCGGTAATATAAATATCAGCACCCCGAGCCGAAAGTTCAGCCTCACAAATTCCCTGCAAATAACGGAGATTTTCATCCCCAGCGCCCAATAATACTGCCGCATCCTGGTTATCCTTAATTGCTACCTTAATCTCTTTTAATGCCAAAGACCAATTCTCTCCATTCCGATAACGATTTGCGCTCATTATATCATAACAGTTGCTCTAATTGCTAATTTGACCCGCATTAAACGGGTGCGGTTCGGCGATATCCTGGATACTTTCCACCGACACTTTAATTCTCACGATGGAGTCGCTGGGCGAAGATAACACGGCGAAATGAGAATCGCTTATCTTAAGACTGGCTTCCATGTTCTGTCTGAGGTTTTGCAAGGCTTTTTCCCGGGCAATCTCCACCGCCTCTTTCTCGCTGTACTTGACGATATCTATTTGTTGTTCTTTAATAGTTAAGCTGGCTATACCCCAGTCTCCTACCGGGCTATGCCAAACCTGCTCCTTGGCCTGCTCTGCAAAAAGGTTAAACTGGTTATCTCCCCAGCCTTTTAATAAAACTCTTTTCCAGGGAGTTACTAGATATAATTTATAAAATTCCTTTTCCGTAAATACCTTACTATCTGTTTTCAAACTGCATTCACCGTATCCTTCATACCAGGTTCTAGCCATAACTTTACCCCGGGCCCTAACATAGTTAGGCTCAGAAGCTGGAGCTAGGTTTTGCTCCGCCATTATATATGGAATCGGTGGGTAAACAATCCCCGAGATCAGAATATCCCCCTTAGCCACCACTGCGCCCGGCTTAACGTTGGCTTGGCCGTCCAGAACCATAACCTCTTCAATTACTCCGTCCTTAGCCGCCACCAGATGACAGGGGCCGTTAATCTCATCACCAGGTCGTATTTTCTCTACTACCTTGATATGGACCTTGACGCCGCGTACATCGCATTCAATATAAGTAAGTTCGCTAAGATCCCTTAGCATAGCTTCTTCAACCTCGATGCGGCTGAAATTCCATTTGGCTGCCCCGGGATAGATGCCATGGATAGCTGCGGTCGTCAGTATCCGATTTTCATCTATTTTACTATTACCGCTTACCTGTACCAACCACACAAATGATGATGCCAGGTATAGCGCAGCAATACATATAATTCCTCCTCCCAGCAAACCCAAACGGCGCTTCAGGACTGTTTTCCACAAAGGCAACCCCTGCCTTTTCAGTAATTCTATTTGGTAATGATTCTCATCCGCGATCCTTTTGAGAGCCTCGTAACCACTAGTTCTTACTTTTAAATAAATATAATCTTCCTGTCTTTTGATATCCCAGATATATATGCCCCGGGCTAATGCCATGTTAATTATCTTTTCCTGGTTCTCACCCTGAAGTCGCAGGGAAATGAACCCGCCCATCTGATCCGAAAACTTCTTAGACATAATTACCTCCGGTTCCAAGGGACTTTAAAGAAATACATCTTTTACAGCCCCTAATCAATAAATTTTAAACAGCTAATATCACCTATTACCTTCATCTCATCGGGCATCAGGACTTGTATTTCCAGATTGTCGCCGATAATTTCCAGGAATCCCCGACTGAGATTTATGCGCATCCTTACCGTTGAATACTCAATAATTCCCTTGTGGTTTTCCACATATAATTCCTCCCGGCCGGTAATAGTAAGCTTCGGAATATCCAGAACCAGATCTCCCGGGATTTCCAAAAAGTCAGCCATTGCTTTACTGATGATCTCTCGGCGATTATTCATATCCATTCTCCTCTGCACATAAGCATTGAACCTTGCTTTTCAAATATATGCACAAGGATATCTGGGCATTCGCAATTATAGGATCGTCCGCTGCGACCGGACCTCTTTCTATTAGCCCAGATTAGAAAAAGACCTGCTTCGCGCACGTCACAGCTGGTTATATTTTAAATGCAAAATGACGTGCTCACGCACGTCATTTTCATTAATTAATTATCATATTTTGGGGATCCGGCCATGCTAGACAAAGGAAAGAGCTACGATACTAACCATAAATGTTACCAAAACTACGCCTATGACTACTAGAACGATAACTCTTTGCCGCTTATTCTGCATGCCCCGGTTCATAAAAGTCATCTACTACCACCCCTAACTTTTTAGAACTTTTTCTTTTTACGGGCAGCTTCTGATTTCTTTTTTTTCTTTATACTGGGTTTCTCATAGTGATCATGTTTTCTAATATCCTGCATAACCCCAGATTTCTGACAAGTACGCTTAAACCTCTTCAGAGCACTGTCCAGGGATTCGTTTTTTCCTACTTTTACTTCGCTCATTATATCCCTCCCCTCACCTGACCGGGCTGTATAAACACCACTATATTGTACAATTCCTAATAGCACCAAGTCAAGGTTATTCGGGGGGCCAGCCCATTTGTTTTCCGCCTAGCAAATGATAATGGAGGTGGAAAATAGACTGTCCTCCCCATTCTCCGCAGTTATTTACTAGTCGATAACCCGACTCAGCGATACCTGATTCCTGGGCCAGGCGTGACGCCAACAGCTGTATATGCCCCAACATCTCAACATCTTCTATACCAACTTCATTTAGCGAAGCTACATGGGTCTTAGGGATAATTAATAAATGTATCGGTGCTGCCGGATTGATATCATTAATGGCTAATAGCCTATCATCCTCATAAACTATGTCGGCTTTGATTTGTTTGGAGACAATCTTACAAAATAGGCAATCAGCTACGATCACAACATTCACCTCCTTAATTGCATATCTCAGGACAAATTGTTTAATTCATCATATGCGGCAATATAAATCTATTTTATCAAAAGATAGAGCTATTTCAAAAGAGTTTCTGCATTTTCTCCAAGGGCGGAGTCATCGAGTCCGAAACCGAAGTCAGGGGACGGTCCTTTTTGGCCCGCCCTTGGTTACCCGTCTTTTACCAATCGTCTATATCGATGCTGGCCAGAAGCTCCTTAAGCTTCTTTAACTCTTCACTATTCAGGGTAATACCCTTACCTATTTTCCCATGATCGGGCCCCCAGTCGCGTATATCGATCTTTGGACTGCGCTCATTCCAGCTAACCATATTGATTTCCTTTTGCCATCCTTTAGGGCCTGCAGATAAAATACCCATGGGTTTGGTGATGGTAAATTTAATATCAGCCATTAAACTAATCCTCCTCAAACCTTTTTTTCTATTTTATTCCATTATTGACCCATTGTCATCAAGCCTAAAGTGTAACCAGGAGATTAGCCGTGAAAGTTAGGACGTAACAAGGGGACGGTTCTCCTGTAACAAGGGGACGGTTCTCCTGTTACACT
>CAZYJA010000162.1:0-6679 GCA_964647245.1 uncultured Syntrophomonas sp.
CGTCCTACAATCTGATGGGGAATAGTTCTGCCATCAATTAAAGAGATCTCTATCATATTTTTCTTGGCACTTTCCATTGCTTTACGTATAGCCTCGGGCACCTCGGTAGCCTTACCTTTACCAGAGCCTACCCGGCCTGCACCATCGCCCACAACAACCAGTGCGCTGAAACTGAACCTTCGTCCACCTTTTACAACCTTGGCAACCCGGTTAATATTGACTACTTTCTCAATAAATTCCGGTGACGCCTGTTCCCTTTCTATCATCTTTTCCCTCCTAACCTTCAGAAATTAACATTAAAAAACAAGTCCATTCTCACGAGCTGAATCTGCCAGAGCAGCTACGCACCCATGATATTTACGTCCGTTTCGGTCAAACACAACTGTGGTTATACCGCTTGCTTGAGCTTTGCGAGCGATACTGCTACCAACTCTTTTGGCTGCCTCCAGATTGGAGCCGCCTAAATCAGCCATATCTTTATCCAAGGTAGATGCGGCTACCAAGGTGAATCCTTTTTCGTCATCAATAAGCTGGGCATATACATGATTCAAGCTTAGATAAACGCAAAGTCTAGGTACCTCAGCTGTGCCTGACACCTTACGCCGGATTCTTTGATGCCGACCCTGCCTTAATTCTTTCTTGCTAGTCTTATTGAGCAACGTCGTCACTCCCTTCCTATTTTTTAGCGCCAGTCTTACCAGCTTTGCGCCTTACAACTTCATTTTCATACCTCAGTCCCTTGCCTTTGTAGGGCTCAGGTTTGCGGATCGCCCGAATGTGAGCTGCAGTATTTCCTACTAGTTGTTTATCAATACCTTTGACGGTAATCTTGGTAACGGCCGGAACCTCAAACTCTATTCCTGGGGGAGGTTCTACCTCTACCGGATGTGAGAACCCAATACTAATAACCAGTTTGCTGCCTTGCATCTGTGCCCGGTAACCTACGCCAACCATTTCCAGTTTCTTTTCAAAGCCAGTGGTAACTCCGGTTACCATGTTGGCTACCAGCGCACGGGTTAAACCGTGTAGGGCCCGGTGTCTCTTGGCATCACTGGGTCGCTTGACCAGTAATTCGTTCTCTTCCCGTTCTATGGATATATCCTCCGGTATTGACTGGGACAGGGTTCCCTTAGGGCCTTTGACCGTAATAATGTCGTTTTCCATGTTTATTTCTACGCCTGTGGGTAGGCTGATAGGTTTTCTACCTATTCTAGACACTGTTCACTCCTCCTTCACCCTTCGGGCACTCCCGATGCTCCCTATGGGTCGCCAATAATGTTGCACCCTTCGGGTACGTCTGATGCTCCCTATGGGCCGCCAATAATGTTGTACCTACCATATATAACATATTACTTCCCCGCCTAAGCCTTGCTGACGAGCCTTTTTATCAGTCATTATCCCTTTTGAGGTAGAAACAACTGCTGTACCTAGCCCAGCGAGTACTTTTGGTACCTCTTCTTTTTTGGCATATACCTTTAGACCTGGTTTGCTGATTCTCTTTATTCCGGTAATAACCTTCTCTTTGTTAGGGCCATATTTCAGGTATATTCTGATAATCCCTTGTTTGCCATCAGCTATATACTCAAAGTCTTTGATGTACCCCTCATCTTTCATGATTTCAGCCAACGATATCTTCATCTTCGAACTGGGTATTTCTACGGTTTTATGATTGACCATATTACCGTTGCGAATCCTAGTCAAGAAATCGGCTACGGGATCAGTAACGACCATGTTTATTTACCTCCTTTATCTAAACCTACCAGCTTGATTTTGTAACCCCTGGTATTTCTCCCTTGTGAGCCATCTCCCTGAAACAAACCCGGCACATACCGAATTTTCGCATATAAGCTCTCGGTCTGCCGCATATCTTGCAGCGGTTATATTCCTGAACCTCAAACTTCTGTGGGCGCTTTTGCTTTGCTATCAAAGATTTCTTGGCCACCTTAAACACCCCTCCTATCTGAATGGCATTCCCATGCTCTTCAATAATTCTCTGGCTTCCTCATCAGTTTTGGCACTTGTTACGATGATTACTTCCAGCCCTCTAATTCTGTCGATTTTATCATACTCGATTTCCGGAAATATGGTTTGTTCTTTGATGCCCAGGGAGTAATTCCCCCGCCCATCAAAAGCCTGGGGTGATACCCCTCTAAAATCGCGCACCCGGGGTAAAACGATATTAACCAGTCGACTTATAAAGTCATACATTCTATCGCCCCGAAGTGTTACCTTACAACCGATGGGCATCCCTTCTCTTAATTTGAATCCGGCTATAGATTTCTTAGCCTTGGTAATAACCGGTTTCTGTCCGGAAATTATCTTCAAATCATTAACCGCTCCATCCAAAGCTTTGGGATTCTGTATAGCTTCACCCACACCTATATTGATAATGACCTTCTCCAGTTTGGGTACTTGCATCACGTTTTTATAGGAGAACTTATCCATCATCTTAGGAGTGATTTCTTGTTTATATTGCTCAAATAACGTGGCCATTCAACAGTTGGCCTCCCTTCTCGGAGTTTTAGTCTAATACCTCTCCACAATGCTTGCACACTCTAACCTTCTGGTCATTATCCAGAAATTTCTTCGCTGCGCGGGTGGGCTTGTTGCATTTGCTGCATAGCAGCATCACATTTGATGCATTAAGGGGACTTTCTATCTGCAGTATTCCTCCCTGGGGAAGGCTCCTGCTAGGCTTCTGATGCTTCTTGGCCTTATTTATTCCTTCAACCACCAGGCGATTGTCGTCGGGTATTACCCTTAATACCTTACCCCTTTTGCCCGCATCCTTGCCCGTAATCACTGTAACGGTATCACCTTTTTTAATATACATCTTTCACACCTCCACCGACTAAAGAACTTCGGGAGCTAGGGATACGATTTTCATGAAGTTCTTATCCCTCAGTTCTCTGGCCACCGGCCCAAATATACGAGTACCTTTGGGATTATTGTTGTCATCTATTATTACGGCTGCGTTTTCTGAAAAGGCGATATGGGAACCGTCCGGTCTGCGGATCTCTTTGACCGTACGAACTACAACTGCCTTTACCACGTCACCTTTTTTTACTACTCCACCGGGTGAAGCTTCTTTTACGGCAGCTACAATTATATCTCCGACGGTTGCATATTTTCTGGTCGAACCACCTAAAACCTTAATACACAAAACCTTTTTGGCCCCGGTGTTGTCACCTACTTGTAAAACAGTTTCCTGCTGAATCACGGTTTTAACCTCCCTTCAAAATACCCCGACTATTGTAAAGTCTTGGCTTTCTGCACGATTTCAATGAGGGTCCATCTCTTCTCTTTGCTTAAGGGGCGGGTTTCCATGATTTTTACAATATCACCGGTTTTCGCCTCGTTGTTTTCATCATGTGCTTTGTATTTCTTACTGGTCTTAATGGTCTTTTTGTACAGGGGATGCTGTTTAACGGTTTCTACTCTTATCGCAATGGTTTTATCCATTTTGTCACTTGTTACTGTGCCTATCATATTCTTGCGGTTGGCTTGATTGTCACTCACCATTAGACCTCCTTTATCCGTTACTTTCACGGGAGATTTCCCTTTGTCTTAATATGGTCTTGCACCGGGCTATGTTCTTACGGACATCCCGTATTCTCATGGGATTATCCAATTGACCGGTAGCAATTTGGAACCTGAGGTTGAATAATTCTTCTTTATAATTAGAAACTCTTCTAATTAATTCCTCGTCGGTTAGTTCCCTTATCTTATCAGCTTTCACTAACCTCACCACCCATTTCTTCTCTTTTTACAAAGCTGCACTTGATCGGGAGCTTATGTGCAGCCAGTCTCATGGCTTCTCGGGCGACTTCCTCGTTGACTCCCGAGAGTTCAAACATGACTCGGCCTGGTTTGACTACTGCGATCCATGATTCCGGAGATCCTTTTCCTTTACCCATACGGGTCTCAGCTGGCTTAGCAGTAATCGGGCGGTCCGGGAAGATCTTAATCCATAATTGTCCGCCTCTTTTAACATGACGGTTAATAGCTATACGCGCTGCTTCAATCTGCCGGTTAGTAACCCAAGCGGGTTCTAATGCTTGTAATCCATATTCCCCATAGGTAACCGTATTGCCCTTATGAGCATTTCCTTTTAAGCTCGGGCGGTGTTGTTTCCTGTATTTTGTTCTTTTTGGGGTAAGCATTATTTCTCTGCCTCCTCCACTACTTTCTGTTTAGGTCTTTGCTTAGCTTCTGGCGCTATTTCTCCGCGATTAATCCATACTTTTATGCCAATCTTACCGTAAGTAGTATTGGCTTCGGCAAATCCATAATCAATATCGGCTCTTAGGGTATGAAGCGGTACTTTACCTTCTGAATACCATTCGGTCCGAGCTATTTCTGCTCCACCCAGGCGTCCCGAGATGGCTATCTTCATGCCTATGCCGCCCACTCGCATAGTTCTCTGTACGGTCTGCTTCATGGCTCGACGGAAGGATATCCGCTTTTCCAGCTGTTGGGCAACATTCTCGGCTACAATCTGGGCATCCAATTCAGGCTTTTTGATCTCCTGAATGTTAATATTGATGTTTTTACCGGTTAAGGTGTTCAGCTCACTCTTGAGCTTTTCTACTTCACTCCCGCCACGCCCGATGACGATTCCAGGTTTGGCAGTATGAATAGTGACTCGTACCCGGTTGCCAGTTCTTTGTATTTCAACTTTAGATATTCCAGCTGTATAAAAGCGCTCTTTTACTAGCTTTCTTACCCGGTAATCTTCGTGCAGAAGATCGGTGTAATCTCTACCGGCATACCAGTTGGAATCCCAACCTCTAATAATGCCGATTCTAAATCCTTTCGGATGAACCTTTTGACCCACTATTTAACCTCCCTTTCCCTGAGTACCACTGTAATATGACTGGTCCTATGCCGTCTTACATCTGCTCTGCCGTACGCCCGGGGCTGCATCCTCTTCAGGGTCGGACCTACATCAATCATAATCTGTGAGACATATAGGGCATCCGAATTCATATCAAAATTGTGTTCTGCATTAGCTACCGCAGATTTCAATACTTTATCGATCAGTGGTGCGGATTTTTTATTAGTATACTTTAATATCCCAATGGCTTCTTTGATTGCTTTACCTCTAATCAAATCGGCTACCTGGCGAGCTTTTAAAGGAGATACACGTATATAGTGAGCAACAGCTCTGGCCTCCATAATATCTCTCCTCCTTTCTACTTTGCTCTGCTTGACTTTTCAGATTTACCAGCATGACTTCTGAAGGTCCGGGTAGGAGCAAATTCTCCTAATTTCAAACCGACCATATCCTCAGTAACATAAACCGGAATATGTCTCTTTCCATCATGAACAGCTAATGTATGCCCTAACATCTGGGGCATTATAGTGGATCGTCTGGACCAGGTTTTTATAACCTTCTTCTGGCCGGTTTCGTTTATATCTTCAACCTTTTTCAAAAGCTTCTCTTCACAATAAGGTCCTTTTTTTAACGACCTGCCCATTGAAAGACCTCCTTAGCGCTTCGCGTAATAATTTTTCCTACTTCTTGTTGCGTTTTCTCACTATCATCTTATCAGATGGTTTCTTCTTGCGAGTTTTACCGCCAATGGCAATTTTGCCCCAAGGCGAAACCGGGTATTTTCTGCCGACTGGTGCGCGGCCTTCGCCTCCGCCATGAGGATGGTCCACCGGATTCATGACTGAACCTCGAACCGTTGGTCTAATTCCCATCCATCTGGATCTGCCAGCTTTACCAATCTTTTGTTTGGCAAAATCAAGATTACCTATCTGCCCCAGGGTAGCCCGGCAGTTGATATGCACTAGTCTTACTTCGCCGGAGGGCAATCTTACATGGGCGTAAGCCCCTTCTTTGGCCATCAACTGGGCTACTGCACCGGCTGATCTGACCATTTGTCCGCCTTTACCGGGGCGAAGTTCGACATTATGAATTAATGATCCTACCGGTATATCCTTTAAGGCCAGGGTATTACCGGTCTTGATATCGGCCTTGGAGCCGGATACCACTTTGTCGCCCACCTTCAAGTGGTTCGGGGCTAGAATATAAGCCTTGGCACCATCCGCATAATGTAGCAGAGCAATGTTAGCGGAACGGTTAGGATCGTATTCAATAGCCGCAACGGTGGCGGGAATATCATCTTTTATGCGTTTGAAGTCAATTACCCGGTAGAGGCGCTTATGTCCTCCGCCCTTGTGTCTGACCGTAAGCTTGCCGGTAGCATTTCTGCCTCCGGTGCTTTTTAGGGTTACGGTTAGGCTTTTTTCGGGCTCGGTTTTAGTAATCTCATCATAACTCAAGATGGTCATGTGTCTTCTACTAGGTGTTGTAGGCCTGAATTTCTTTATGGCCATTTCCTTCCTCACTCCTTACAGCACGCCAAATAAATAGGATTACATGCCTTCAAATAATTTAATCTTCTGGCCCGATTTAAGACTGACAATAGCCTTTTTACGATCGGAGGTCATACCTTGAAATCTTCCCATCCGTTTGGGTTTCCCTTTGACATTTAAAGTGTAGACTTTTTCAACTCGCACTTTAAATATATCTTCAATCGCATTCTTTATGCAATCGTCAATGGAATCGGTTTCATTTTTACGAAAATAAATTCTTGAACTTACATCACAACTAGAGCAAGTTACTTGGGCAAAAATATCATCGTACTTCAAAACAGAAACACTTCCG
>CAZYJA010000163.1:0-6657 GCA_964647245.1 uncultured Syntrophomonas sp.
TACCATATCATTCAAACTCGAGGGGCTTAATAGATGGGTTTCTGGTAAATAGGGTATAAGATCGGGATTTTTAATCAATAATTTGTGTACTCTCCATTTGTTGAGAAAAGAATGATTGAAGTATTCTAAATAAGGCAGATTCATCAGTCTCTTTTTAATACTCTTTATTTTTAGCTCACCCCTACGGGTTGAAATGCGGTCATATATTACATCTGGAAGAGGATAAATTGCAGATATCCAAGCACCCCGGCCGGGGCTTTGCTGACGGTAGACAAAACCCCGCACAGTTTGGTTAGACCAATTAATGGAATTGGGAACGAAGAAATAGATTTGAGCGGTCAAGCGTTGACTGATTTTGCTCAAAAAGATTAATTCGGCCTGTATGCTTTTAGGGTTAAATTGAGGCTGGTTCGGTAGATAACTGGCCAATATCCCAATGGTTGGTCCGATATGAATCATTTCTTTTTCTTGGTCATAACGTATTTGCAGTGCTTTCCGCCGTCTCAAGCATAGAGCTTTGGCAAGCTGAGGTGATAACATATAGCTCTTTAGTTTACCATTGGTTACCACGAGTTTGCTGGTTACTACTTTCACACCGACTCTAACTTGTACGGTATCTGCCGGTGGTATTTCTAATTTCATTAATAGGGTCTCTGCCATAAAAATCTGTCCAACTATATCCATAGTAATCCTACCTTTCCTGGCTGAATCCAGCCAGGTAACGTGCATATAAAAGAGGTCTTTGAATTGAATCCTCGCGGATTGAGGTTTCATGAATTAATGAGAAGACCCTTCTGGCTGGTCTCAAGTTGGCCTCGATAAACCATAGCTTTCCAGTGCTGTCTATACCAATATCAATGCCTAATTCCCCCATACTTGAAGTTTTGGCTTCCAACACCTGGGCAGATGCTATGGCCAGATAATCTATTTCAGTTAATATCTTTTCGCTTAGCATGGGATCACGAAAGTATTCAGATACCACCGTTGCCACTTTGCTGGCGTAACCACCCGAAGAGATATTACTGGTTATCGAGCCCTTTTTCCCTACCCGGCAGGCTTTACCGGTAACCAGCCACTGGCCTGATTCGTCTTTTTGAACCAGAACCCGTACATCGACGATATTACCGTGCACTCGCAATAAATTAATCCGCCGCTGTACAATATAGCCCCTCCGGCCCATAAACCGTGTTAATTTATTACGCAGGCTATTTAGTCCATTGGCAGTGCCTATGCGGGGATGAGATTTTGCCTGGTATTGGTAGTCATATAATTTGGATTTTGGCCGCTTGACTACCCGGATTATATTTCTGCCCCTCGAACCATTAATTGGTTTAAGGTAGACAGCACCATATTTAGCCAGCATTCGCCCTACCTGGAAGAAGTTGGTCACCAGGCAAGTATTAGGAATATAGGACTTCAAGTCAGGATTTTGAGCTAATATTTTGTGGTTAGCCCATTTGCCGATTACAGAGGGGTTAATAAACTTGCACCCCAAAGACTGCATTCTTCTACGAGTTTGCAATTTGAGTTTGGAACTCCCTCCTTCACGTGGATAAACCACATCAGGCATTGGAAATACTCCTTTTTTCCACCCCTTTTTGCCATAAGAATAACCATTTATTGTTTTCTGCTTAAAGTTAACACTGCCCGCATCAAAAGCAAAACAGATTTGACCCATCACCGTACCGTAGTTGATTAGCTCGGCGATATAAGTGCTTTGGCTTTTATAGGGGCGATCGGCATCATTGCAACTGTCAGCCATAATTCCAACTACTGGGCCTAAATGCATCTCCTGGTTATTTATGCAAATAGCGTAGCTAGTTGGAGCTGATATATGCAACCGCTTCTGAACTTCCAGACTGATCTCCATTCCATCTTCAGTTGTTAAAGGCATAAAATTTAGTTTTACTGGTATTGATAATCTTCCCGCGGACAGAGATATTTCATCTCCTTCCTTAAAGCCATATTCCTCACCCATATCAGCATTCATACGTAAGGTGGCTTTATCCAACCGGGAGTTTCGACGTGTTATAACCGTATTAATAACTTGCATTTCCTTACCTCCACCTAAGACTACTTAATCTTAAGATATGAAAAACTTGTTAGGCAGGTGCATATTATATCGATACTATTCCCAAATCCAATTTACCTAAATAGACAAACAAGGCGTATTAACAGCACATTTTTTTTGTTATAATGCATATATCGACCATGTCTTAGGGGTTCGCAATACTACTTTGTTAACCCACTCCGATTTATTAATTCAGAATTGAAAGGAGTTTATATAATGAAAGTAAGTTTAGAAGCAAACGCCGAAGTGAAAGCTCGGGTTAAGCAATTTTGCCAGGATGCTGGTGCGGACATTATAGGCTTTGCTTCGGTGGAGCGCTGGAAGGAGTATAATGAAGTGCCTGCTGATTTTTGGCCTCAGGCGCTCTGGGAACCAGCTCGTTCGGTCATAGTAATTGGAGTCTCTATGCCCTTACCTATCGTAGAAACTACTCCATCCTTTTTGCATAAAGAAACGTATGTCGCTGCTAATCGAACCTTGGATGACATGGCCTTCAATCTGGTCCGGTTTTTAAATCGGCTGGGGCAGGCAGCCTATTTCTTTACTCGGGATGGATTCGCCAGCCTTCGGCTATTAAGGGAAAGACCCCAGGCAGCTTTTAGTCATGTTATGGCTGCAAAATATGCAGGCTTGGGGACCATCGGTCTTAGCAATTGTATTCTAACTCCTGAATTTGGCTCCCGGGTACGCTTTGTATCAGTATTTACGGCTGCAATTTTAGAACCCGATCTAGTAATCGAAAAAGACTTATGTATCAAATGTGAAGCCTGTGCCAAGTGCTGTCCAGTAAATGCATTAACCCCCCGCGAAGACCAGATTAAAGGCGACTATGATGTGATAGCCTGCATAAACCGACATGTCGAATTAAATGGGGATAAAGTCTCTCCCTGCGGAATTTGTACCAAGGTTTGCCCTATCGGCAAAGATCGTCTCTTATATAAACAAAAAGGCTTCGCAAAAAAATACCTGCATGAAGAAGAGGCTCTAGTTACGAACCCTGATGATCCAACCTATAAAACCTGGACCCATGTTCGTAAATACGGAAGTTGGAACAAGGAATACCCGCGTGGGGGTAAGCCTCAGTAATAAAAAGATTGTAAAAAGGAGTGAAGCTGATATGATTATCAATGACCTAGATCAATTTGGCGTGCAATTCAAGCTTTTACTTGACCAAAAACCCGAATGGCCTATGCTTTTACAAGAGGGTAGAAAAATGTTAAGCGAACTGGTTAGTAACCCTGATTGGTTAAATCCTACCCTGACGGGTTTGGTTTTAGACCAGGCATTCTTACAAAATCAATGGCAATCAATTGACCCCAATGATATTCAAATATATTTTAGTCCTGACAAATCATTCTCGGTGCGGGCATTTATATGGGAACCGGGAGTTATGTACCCCATCCATGATCATGGAGCTTGGGGAATAGTTGGTGCCCATATAAATCAGATCCGGGAAAGAAAATACGAACGGGTCGACGATGGTGTGAATATAAATCATGCTGAAGTAAAACTCATCGCCGACGCTACTCTTTCCCCTGGTGAAACAACTTTTGTGCTGCCCATGAATGAAGGCATTCATCAGATGCAGGCAGTCAACAATCAGGTGGCAGTAACTATTCATGTTTATGGAACTCCTATACGCAAAGGCTTCATTCATTATTTCGATCCCCATAGCAATACTGCCAACCGGGTATACCCGCCTTCGATATACAAAAAAATGCTGGCCATAAAAGCTCTGGGCTCAATTCGCAAGCCCTGGGCTGAAGAGGTATTAAACCAGGCACTCAATTCACCTGGACCTGATTATATTAGGAATGAATGCCAATACTCTCTTAATAAAATCAAAGGGTAAATTTACATTGAAAAAATCCCGCCTGGCTTATTGGTTTAGGCGGGATTTTTAATTTTATTCTCGCATAGTATTTCAGTTCGCTGCTTTCGGTTATGATTCTTTTAGTTCAATAGTGAAGAGTTCTTCATCAGTAAGCTCGGTAAAGGTCTCTGAATTCAATTCCCGCCGGGCCGTTATAGTCAAGCTGCGACCATTTTCCTCCCATTGACTGCGCTTAATGCTCATAGTTTCTTGAAAAATAAATCGGGGAGGATTTGCTAAGCGAGCCCGGCTTAGCCCCTGTAAGGTATCTGCCAGGCAAGCTGGGCCGGTTACAGTAAGGTGCAAATCGGGCCGGTTAAGATGTCCCATATATTCATCAGCTACCAGAGCCATGCGAACCGCCATAAATAGATCCGTACATTCTTCCTGATGATGGGCCAGGGCTTGCTTTAAAAATATGCTGCGGCGCATGACCGGATTATGAGCCCGGATATAAGGGGTTTTAGGAGAAAATATAATATCTTGTTCATAATAAGATTTAATATCCAACACCGGGGTTCCATCAATGGCATCCAACCGATGTACCTGGAGGATATTGTCATGAATTGAATCCAGATGCACCAAGGTTAAGGCAATAGGATTGGGTCGATTGGGCGATCTGAGTCCGAAAACCCCATACTCGGGTAGATTTGGATTTACCCTGAAGGGTGATGTGCGCAGGCAACTTCGATCTGATTTATGAAACCAGAGCAAGAGCCATAGATGAGAGTTCTCCTCAATTCTATGCAATGCCTCGCGGTATTGCGGAAAAATCTCTACCCGGCCTGGTTGTCCGGGAATAGGGACGTCATCTGGATTATTCATTGAGGATCTAACTATCCCAATAGGTTTAAGAACTATGCTTAAATCATCTGTCACAATACAACCCATCCCTTCAAGCCTATACGTTGGTGTTATTAAATAGTAACATGCTTTTGATAATTTCCGTCCAGTTCAAAAAAGCGTTTTGAGACTAACTATGCACTACTCCCAAAGCTGAGAAAATGATGGGATCCAGCTCAAAATAATTCATCATGGTTTATAAATTCCTTGCTTACATGTTTAATGGTAATAAAGCCACCGGGACGTCCATATTTAACCGCCTGCATTTCCGCCACTGCAGCCAGGGCAATTTCGGCGGCTAACTGTCCTCCTATATCAAGGCCAATCGGTATATGAACTCGACCAATAAAATCCTCAGAAATCCCCAGTGATTCAAACTTGCGGAAGTAAGTGGTTACTTTCCTTTTATTGCCCAGTACCCCAATGTACCTGGCCGGAGATTCTATAATCGCCTGCAGGGCTGACTCATCAGATTCATGGTTGTAGGTTACTAAAACTATGCTGGTGGTTTCCGTAATATCACAAGCCCCCAGCAGTTCAACAAAGTCACCCAGCAGTAGTTGACTGGCTTGAGGAAATCTTTCTCGGGTAAGCGTTTCAGACCTATTGTCAATTATGGTTATGTTGTAGCCCAAAATCGAAGCAATTCTATAAATATTTAAAGCAACATTACCCGAGCCGGCAATTATTAATTTGTCACCAGTAAGGTTAAACTTCAAGTCGATCATCTCCTAGGTGGCGGGCCTTATACAAAACGCATCTGGGCTTTAGCTATACGTATCCTAACCTGTAATTATTCTAGAGCGGGGTGTCAAATCCCTGCTTTGCAGCATGCAAAGGATGTTCTGGTCCACCGTCGGTAACGGCAGTTATAGCAGGAAACAGCCTCGTCGGCCACCATTTCATCTTCGTCATCGGGTTTAAACCCGGTGCAGTTCTCAGCTATGTGGGCAACATCCGCCCAGGCTTCTTTTCCTCTGGTAAATTCGCGTTCCCCATTATCGCCAATACTCCACATTTGCTTTCAACTCCCATTGTCACGAATTAGGGGTCAGACCCCGAGTTATTCTTAATTATCAAAAATCTTTTAGTTGACGCTTGGAATAGGTTTGCCAGCGTGCTTGACCCAAATATTCTTGATCAATTGGTTGCACCAGCAAGACTGACTTTCCGTACAACCATACCGGCTTAATATGATCTCCCAGGATCACCATATCATCGTCCTGAAGCACAATACCTTCCTCCAGGCACTTTACCATATCAACCTTTCCCTGGGAACAAATATCGCCTACGGTAATTATGTCATTTTCAGCCTTGATCTTCAATTTCCCTTTAAAACGTCCGTCATTTCCGCTGAGGCGTAATCCAGCCCCAGCCAACGCCCCAATAACTCCCTGGCCGGTGCCGCCATGTTCCGAAAGATGAACACCTAACATTTCGGCCAGGTCATAGGCATCCTGTTTAGTTAAAACGTAATTCTTAGCCATATAGCCAAAGGAGATAAGCCATCCCGGTCGTTTTATACGATCTATAACAGCTACACACAATCCTGGATCCGAATCGGGCGTGCTTTCACGAGCTAAAAACTCCGATGCAAAGTCGATCAAGGGGTCCAAAAAAGCATGATCGATGTTAGCCTCAAAACACATGGAACTGTTGTGAGAGGTATAAGGTATGTCCGGGTGTATAAGTAATTGGTGCCTAGTAATCGGTTCACAGTTTCCCCAACCATGATTCTGAATAGCCTGTTTAATCAGACCAGCCAGTTCACCGGTTCCCCTAACGTCAACACCATCCGTTTTCATAGTATCTGTATCATCAATTGAAACTAGAATTCTCACCAATAAGCCTCCTGTATCTGTATACTGTC
>CAZYJA010000164.1:0-6637 GCA_964647245.1 uncultured Syntrophomonas sp.
CTGTTTCTCAGGGTTTAGAGTAGATTATAAAATGTAGTTGCTGCAAAACAACGGATATTTTACGTATTGTTGCATTATATATCTAGAAAAGGTATAAATAAAAAATTAATACTTACTTCGCGGAAGCGATAATCTGTGGGCGTAAAATGGGCGTCTGACCCGCAGTAGCTTGAGACGCAACCGGCCGCTACATATATTGTAGTGGTTTTTTTGGGTTAATAAATAAGCCATAGTTTTAATAAATTATCACATTAAGAAAGGGGTGTTGGTTACAGGTCAGGGTTTACGAATTCCACAAATTTTATAGCATATTATGCGGAAGCGATGATCTGTAGGTGTTAAAATGGGCGTCTAGCCTACAGTAGCTGGAGACGCAACCGGCCGCTACATGATATATGTAGTGATTTTTTTTGCACATTGATGGAATTTAATGGAGGCGGTGTTAATGAATAGCGATACGGCAGAAAACCCAAACGAGAGTACGGTATTTAGAAAAGCATTAAGTGTAATTGGAATTACGATCTGTATATTTCTAACCATGATCATCATTGTTAACGGAACCATGATTGTTAAGTCTTACCTGTATCCTGATGATATACCGGATTTTATGGGATATAAACCATTTATAGTCCTGTCGGGTTCCATGGAGCCCACCATTTTAACCGGGGATATTGTACTAACCAAGGAAACCAATGCCGATAGTATTATGAAAGGTGACATCATCACCTTTCGGGCCGACAAGAATACAGTAGTAACCCATAGAGTTACCGAGGTTGTGACTGAGAACGGAACCAGATCATTCCTGACCAAAGGTGACGCCAATACCGGTGCCGATGCCAGCAGTGTAAAGGCGGAAACCCTGGAAGGCAAATACCTGGGCCGGGTCGGCGGGGTAGGCAGATTCGCCATGTTTCTCCAGACCCCCATGGGTATGTTGTTATTCGTAGTAACCCCGCTCTGCCTGTTCATTGTTTACGACATAACCTCGCGCAGCCGCCGCAATAAGAAAAAAGGCAGTCGGGAAGCGGAACTGGAAGCAGAGTTAGCAGCCTTGAAAGCAGCACGCCAGGAAAATAATGAATCTGAAGCCAAGGAAGAGAGCCTTCCCAGCTGACGATTTAATATATAAATAAGGTTTATAGCAGCACGGCTTTATAGTAAGAATTCAACTTAAGGGAGGTGATGGGCCGACCAGGTAGCCCAAGTAATTAATGAGGAGAATTTATGAAAAGGGGATGGGAATATGACAACTATGGCTTTACCGAAAAAAACCTTTAGAATCAGCGCACTGCTGTTAGTAGTCTGCATGATCTCTACTGTTATGTTATCAGGAACTTTTGCAAGGTACGCCAGTGAGTACTCTGGTCAAGATACGGCACTTGTTGCAAGGTGGAGTTTTACGGGTAACTTTGATAATGCAGCTCTTACTGGAACAAATATAGACCTTCCGATTTGGGATCATGACTATACAACAAATATTTTTGAAAAAACTGCAGGAGGAGACTATCTTATTGCTCCAGGTATAAAGGGTAGTTTTGCAGTTGAGTTCTCATATGATGCTGATGTTAATGCTGATCTGACATTTAAATTCACAAAGAGTGGATTTGCATCTACCAAAGTTCCTATTCAGTATTCATTGGATGATTTTGCAGAACCTACAAATACTTTTTACAGCTTGCATGATCTCGAAGATGCAATAGTTAAACCCGGAACAACCCCGGGAGTAACTGGTTCTGATGGAGTGTATGTAATTACTGATACAGCTGCAAGTATTGGCGGCACTGCCACAGACGAAGCGGTTGGTACTGGTAATGGAACAACTACGATATTCAACTTGGACCAAACCCCGACCACCGGCACGCTAACTGTCAAAGTCGACGGTAATCTTGTAGATGCTGCTGATTATACGGTACTAGGCAGTACTATCACGTTTGATACTGCTCCTTCAGATACTGACCTGATTAGTGCTTCATATACCTACGATCATACAGCAATTCACATCAGTGAAACAGTTTATTGGAGATGGCCGCTTGATCCAGCTGATCATAATATCGCAGGTGCTGCAGCTAAAAGAGTTACAGCGGTAACCGACGGGGAGCTAGTTTCGGCTGGAACGGGACTTGGTGATACATGGACCAATGCCGATGATACTGCGCTAGGTTTAGCGTCGGGTAACGCTGTTTTAGGACGAGATGATTATACGTTAAACCTTGAAATCAAGGCCATACAGATAGCACCAGCACCATAGTAGTCCATTAATCCGACCATTTTAGAGAGCCTGCGGCTCTCTTCCGGAGAACACCGGGTAGGCCAATGTTCTCCGGAGGGCAGCCGCACTGGAGGTGATAGCATGGATACAGCACAGAATCGCAAGAACCTGGTTTTGCTGGCCCTTACCGCCATTGTGGTAGTATATATCGCCGTATCTGTCTATGGGGTCATCCGCGATCTGGGTACTGGGGGTACGGTGTTTGTTATATCCTCCACCATGCCCCGGAATGAGAATGTTGACCAAAAACCGCCGATCCTGGACAGAATAAAAGCCATTATCAAGGTCCCGGCCCGGGTGATAGTCCCGGTAGAGAAGTTGGTAACCATAAAAGGTCGAGTCATTTATACCGATGGTACTCCCTATGCTTATGGATTGGTGGAATTGCACAGTGAGCCCAGAACAACAACCTACACCGACTCTGAGGGTCGCTTTATATTTGAAAGGGTAAAAGATGGAAAGAATACCATCAGCGTTCTGAGCGCCAGCCATCAAGTTCTGGCCTCATGCAATGTTGAAATAAACCGTGATAGTACCATTGAGGATGCGGTACTGGTACAGATGAATGAGGATACCTGGGTCCTGGAAGTGGCGGTCGATGTTAAAGTCCTGGAAATAGTACTGAAAATATGGCGGGATGATAATGGGCTGCCAGCCAGGCTGACTATAAATCCTGAAGTTAAGGTTTTGGAGCGATATATTCCCGGGGAGGAACCTATCAACCCCACGACTCCGCCAACCCAACCAATACCAATAACGCCTCCAGTCATTTACGAAGAACTTCCTTCCGGTGGAGGCCCCGGTGGGGTAATTCCCAGACCTGGCGACGGCACTCTTACCGTGTATAGTACCGATACCAACAAAAAGTTTGGTAAAACCCCGGAGCCAGTTGCGAATATAAACATTTTCGGCACCAACAAAACCATAGCTCCCGGTATGATGGGGACCTATAAATTCACGGTGGATAATACGGCTAACCCCTTTGCTATTTGCTACGATATAGCACTGAAAGAAACCAATAACTCATTGAATATTCCGATGCGCTATCGTCTTAAGAATAATATAACCGACAATTATGTAAATGGGGACCTTGATTGGCATACCACGGGCGAGATCAGCGGAGTAACAGCTAATCCTTCAGTGGCCCTCAGTATGAACGATTCGAGGAAAACGGACTATACCCTGGAATGGTTCTGGTTGGAGGGAGCCAACGACAATAGCTATGCAGCACATGGCGGGGCCACAGCCTGTACTCTGGCCATTACCGTTACCGCCCAGAGAAAATAGGAGAGGTGAGTATATCTTGGCAGCACACTGGAAGCAAATATTAATCAACTTCTTTAAATATGGGCTATTGGGTTTTATGAGTCTGGTTATTATAATGAATCTTTATCTGGGTATTAATAAAGCGATAACCCATAATCCAGTGCCTGATTTCATGGGAGTTACACCTCTGATCGTATTGTCCGGATCCATGGAACCAGCTATCATGCCGGGTGACATGGTGATAATTCGGAAACAGACCCCTGACCAATATAAAATTGGTGATATTGCCACTTACCAGGAAGGTGCAACCACTTTTACCCACCGCATCGTGGCGGAAGCAGACGGAGCTTTTGTGTTAAAGGGCGATAATAACAATGTTGCCGATGATACCGTAAGTGCCGAGCAATTTATCGGTAAAATGATAATTCGGATACCCTTTATAGGAATTGCTATATTGTTTTTCAAGACCCCGCCGGGGATGCTGGTATTATTAATCCTGCTGACTTTAATTATATATGGGGAGGAACTTTATGAAAAAATACGCCGCAAACCCAATAGATATCAAGCCAGTGCTTATGATTGATAAGTGTTCCTGGGCCAGGAGAGCGAAACCTTATAATTAAGCAATCCCATACGTGATTAATATGAAGATGGGAGATGATGACTGATGAAGTTGTTCCGAATAATAATACCGTTGCTGATATTGGCATTAGGTACCTTTTCCATTTTGTCATCAACTCTGGCCCGTTATACTGGTGAATATAGTGGTTCAGACCACGCTCTTATAGCTAAATGGAATTTCAGAGTCGGTTCCACGGCAGAAAATTTGCATAATCAAGGTTTTACTTTTGATGTTTTTAATAACCAGGAGTTATCACCGCAGGATATGGGCCTTAACAGTTTTGTGGTGTCAAGTGGAGAATCTGACGTAGCCATAGATTATCAAGTGTTTATGAATGTAGATGCGCTTTTGGTCGATATCTATGGTGACCCGGAAGGAACAGATTACCCCCCGTTGATATTCAATGTCAGCAGCCCGGAGGCAACGGTTACTGAACCTTATGACAACTGGTTTGCATTAAGTGACATAACCGCCGACAGTGAGGGGTATTTTCAGGTAGCTAGCGGTGAGTTTGCAGCCAATGCCACCGATAATCATTCGATTACCATTAATTGGTGGTGGAACACCTCGTTTTATGTGGGAACCCCCAACCAGGATACCACGCCGACCGGCAACTACTATGCAGTTGCCTTGGGCATATATGAAGGGCTGGTTGATGATTACAACCAAATGGTGGATCTTGCCAACTCCTTTTTCTATGAGCACGTACGTATAGTTACTACCGAGGATGGGGTTGAACAGGTAAGCTACAACTGCCCGCAAGGTGATTCATGTCCGTTTACTCTGGGGGCAGCGGGTGGAGATATTGACGCCGCTCATTTGGCCGAACACACCCGGCTGGTGGCCGAAGTGGATGAAGCCCGGGAGGCCATCGAAGACTCCTTGAAATGCCAATACGATGCCTATGATACCCGGGCACTGGCTGCCCTGAGTAACTTGCAGGAGAGCGCTCCCGAGGGAATTCTTATAAAGGTAGTTGGTAACCAAATTGCTCCCGGACAATAGTTGGGGGACTGTACTGATTAATATGAAGGAGGGATATAGATGAGTACATTCAAAAAGTATTCTTATGCAGTTATATTGCTCTTGCTATTAGTGATTATATCCTTCGGCATATCATTTTCGCGTTACAGTTCAACTCTGTCGAACACGGGGGATTTGAGTACAGTTATTACCATCAAGGATTATAACTTGGATGTAATTTGGGATGAACCTCCGACCCAGCTACAGTTTCCGGGCATAGTCAATGATAGCTATAATTTCACCCTGAGGAATACCGAAGAAAGCGATTTGTTATATAATTTAACTATTGCTATGAGCTGGGATGAAGCTACTCCGGTTATCGGCCTAAATGTTCCTTTGATTATGCACTTATATATTGTGAATCCTGATAATTCGCTTACCCCGGTTACGACCACAGTATCACGAACTACTCTGGTCGGGGCCCAGGTTAATAGTCTGCACACCCAGCAGGCAGTTAGTCCCGGCAACCAGGATATTCATTTTCGGATGCATTGGAGTTGGGGAACTGAGGCGGCGGACCGAAATTATAACTTTGCTAACAAGGATATTAATATTAAGATAGATGTAAACGCCCAACCATAGATTTGTCATAGTTTACAGGGAGGAGGGACTTCTGGTGTTGAGACCTGACCTGGAAAGCCAGCTTATAGATAGACTTGGTCGCAAACGCAAAGCCAGAAGATTCAAACAATGGCTGACTATTTTGTTGTTGGGTTCTTTGGCTCTGACCACTTGCTTTGAACCTCTTATTACCTTCTCCAGTTACGTGGTAAACCTGTCAAATTCGTTTACCTTGAGTACCAGTAAGTTTTATCTGACCCCATCACTGGAATTGAATCAGGTTACTGTCGATATGGCGGAAGGTTTTAGCGAGGTTAATAATTTTACCGTTGCCAATAATGATGGCACCCACATTACTACCCATACCTCGGCCTACACCATAACTTTGGAAGAAGCTCGCGAAACCCCTCTATTTGACCTTTATACAGATGATGGCGCCGGTGGGAAAACTATTTGCCCGAATAATACTATCAGCGGTACTCTGATGGGGGGAACAGCTGCAACTACTAGCTATGCCCTTTATTTTAAGATTAAGGATCCAGCGACACCGGTAGCCAGCTACCCGGTAAAGATCCAGATGACTTCTTCGGAGCCCTATATTCGCACCTATAGTTTTACCGTAAACATCACGCTCGATTCATCAATGATTTTAATTCCTGGTACTGAAGATATATACAGGCCTGATGTTGAGATTCCGGTTGGTGAGATTATGGTATTTAAGGATAACGAATATGAGTTCTTAACGGTCGATGATCTGCTGGTCCCGGTAATCATTGACGAAGTAGTAGTAGACCTTAGCCGACCTGATTTAATCGGAGGATCGCTCTATGTTCCGGCAACGATCGGGGATATTCTGGTGGAAACTGGGCAGACAATTGATTGGGATGTGGCCGGAA
>CAZYJA010000165.1:0-6542 GCA_964647245.1 uncultured Syntrophomonas sp.
CTATTGGGAGCTAATTGGGTTGATTCCGTAATATTAATCACCTGACAATCCGTTGCTAGTTGGAATCTTCTTATCGCCGCTTATTTGGGCAAAATGGTTCAACCAATAGTGCAATCTCCTGCACGGACAACAACCGGAACCCTATATTATAACTTAGAGGTTAAACTAACAATATTTCTGTCCCCAACAGCAATTCTTTGTGACCGATAATCGCTTAAAAAAAGACTGAACCAGCGTAGACCCACGCTAGTTCAGTCTTTTGATTTTTTTTGCGGTTTTGAAAAAAAGTTGAACTTAATGTCCCACTGTAACTATTTGCCACGCTCTAACCAAACACTATGATTTTCCCAGTGCATCGCCGTCATATTATTAATGAATAAGTAGTCTGGCAGTAACATAAAAAATATTAATTTGTACAAAATAACATAAGGAAGGAGGACTGCCAAATGGTCCGAGATGCGCGTATATTAATAATTCCGCTGCTAATAATGGTCTTATTCATGGCCCTCTTCTTAATATTACAGGGAAAGCAGCCCGAACCCAAACCTATCCCGCCGGTTGAAACGGAACAACCTGACCAAGCCGAAGCTCCTGCCGCCCTACCTAAATGGTATGTGCAGTTTTCGGTAAAAGGACAAAAGTCAACTTACTATACCGAAGCTCCTCAAGCGCCCGCGTCAGCATCGGCTAAAGGATATTTTCTAGGTTCGGCCGCCGTCCATCCCCTTTATCCCCTTAATGCGGGCGGAGAAGCCAGACAACCGGTCATTCCCTTTGGAACCGTGCTTTATCTATCTGAACCAGTTAAAATTCAGGGCAATAATTATGACTCGCTGGTCGTAAACGATACTGGTGACGTATATTATGGATTATGGCGAAAATACCCCTACTGGGTGGATATCTATGCCGGCCAGACCAATTATTATACCAATAAAGCGGCTAATGAGTCCGGGGTAAAGATGATCGACTATCACTGGTACCAGCCATGGCATTAATACTACTGATTATTGATGGGTTTAGGGTTTTTCTTTTTGTCGTCTGATTCATACCGGACCCGGTTTGAACAAAGGTCACATATAAATGTACCCGGTTGATCTTTGTTGCTTAGTTTCTTGAAATTCTTGTCATCCTCTCCCAGTTGATAGCTTTTACCGCACAGTAAGCATTTGGCTTCCAAATATACCATTTACTTTCCCCCCCCTATAACTAAAAGTCTCGGTGAGGGGACACACCCCTGCGGGGAATGTCCCCATGGTAGCAATGTCCCTGTGTTCCCCGCCACCCTATAGAATCACTCGGTACTTTCTCCTTCAGTTACTATTTTCATATAAATAACTCTTTGATAATTAAATGAACCTATTATGTTGCCGTTACTGTCATACATATAATTCAAAGAAGTACCACCCGTATAAATCTGGCCATCTTTCTCCAGGCCCAGGCTTTTCACGTAACAAATGGTTTGCTCCTTATCGGTAAATTGTATTTGCACCCTGATTAATGGCTCTTCGGTACTTTGGGCCTTTTGCAGCAGTTGTTTATAATCGGTGCTGCAACCCGCCATCCCCATAATTATAAATATTAATAACCAGGCTAAAAATGTTCGCTTTTTTCCATTCACCTCCGGCTACCTCCTTGACTTCTTCTTAGGCCGCTCTTCCGGGACCAAGGTGCCCCGCTTCCCAAGGCCGATTTGCCTCTTTGATTCCATTGGCTCAGTTTTTTGTTGACTAAATAGTGAACACTGCCGGGAGTAAAATCACCCGTGGCCTCTTTGTTTCCAGCCGCCATCCCAGTTAAAATTTCTATGCCTTCGTTGACATGATCAACGGACCAGATGGTAAACAGTTTATTTTTTACGGCCCTGATTACTTCCTCATTTAACATAAGGTTGACCACATTGGATCGGGGTATAATTACCCCTTGCTGGCCGTTTAAGCCACGCTTTAAACAGACCTTAAAATATCCTTCAATTTTCTGATTTACTCCTCCTACAGCTTGAATCTCCCCACTCTGATTGACTGACCCGGTAACCGCTATCCCCTGTTGCAGAGGAACCTCAGCCAAACTCGATAACAAGGCATATAGTTCAGCGCTGGATGCACTGTCCCCTTCTATACCCGAGTAACTCTGCTCAATGGTTAGGCTGGCCGATAGTGAGAGGGGCTTATCCTGAGCATATTGCGACCCTAAGTAACCGTTTAAGGTAAGAACACCCTTGCTATGAATGTTGCCGCTGAGATGTATTTCCCTTTCAATATTAACCAGGCCTTTTTCACCCATAAAGGTTTTCGCGGTTATACGAACTGGTTTACCGAACTGAAAATCACCCATTTGATAAACCGCCAGACCATTAAGCTCCCCGATTTTACTTCCGCTAATATTTATTATAAGTGTACCCTGCTCCATGTACTCCTGCAACTTTTCCTCCCTATAGGCAGATCGGTATTGCTTTTCTTCGATAGCTTGCCTCACATGTTCACTACTAACCACATTGGCCCGGCCGTAACCGGCCCAACAATTGGCCTCGCAAATAATCTCGGCCAGCTTACTGAAGTGAGTACTTAGTTTACTCTGGTCATCAGCCAGCCTGGTTCCATAGTCTACAATTTTTGCTACCGCACTAGGATCAAAGTGGCGCAGCTGCTGGCTCTTGCATACCGAACTGACGAATCGCGCATAATCTTTAATATGACGAGGGGTACGATTCATTTCCATATCAAAATCAGCCCGGATTTTAAACAGCTTTTGAAATTGTTCGTCATGGGCATAGAGTAAGTAATAATAAATAGGTTCGCCTATCAATACAATCTTAATATCAACCGGAATCGCCTCGGGCTGCAAGGTTTCACTATTTCCCAGGCCCAGGGTTTTACCGATACTTTCCACTACAATTTCTTTATAGTTCAGAGTTCGTTTAAGTTTATCCCATACATAGAAATTTTTAATAAGGTCATAAACATTTAGTACCAGGTATCCTCCATTGGCCTGATGAATGGCACCGGGCTTGATCCTGGAAAAATCGGTAGTAAGAACTCCAAACTCGCTTTCGAACTCAATCTGCCCGAATAAATTGGAATAACTGGGATTGGTCGCAAAAATAACCGGTGCGTGTTGCAATTTGGAATTGTCAACTATAAGGTTAACTTGATATCTCCGTAAGAGGGCTCTTTTGTCCATGCGTCGCAACAGATTTAAAGGGGTATCTTCTTCACTGGTTCTAAACATATCAATATTGTCCAGAACATCCTGATGCATTTGCTGTAAGTATGCTAAAATTTCGGGATAGGCCCGGTATTTCTCATATAGTTTGTCGAAATCTGGCTGGACCGCCAGGCGGGCAGTTTCTTTCTCCAGCTCCTTTACCTTTTCCCGAATAAGTCTTTCTATTTCCTTGTATTGCCGGAAGGATTCATTGATTTTTTCTTGAACGATGGAGCTCTTCTTAATCAATTCAGCTCGCTCCTCTTCAGGCATGGCCATATACGCTTCCTGGCTCATATTCTCCCCATCCTTGAGGGGGATGCTGTTCACCCCGCTCTGGGTCCGGGATATGCTAAAGCCATAGGAACGAGCTTCTTCTTCCAAACGCAGATAAATCTGATTTATGTCTTCCATATATTGGTTGATGACTGCACTTTTTTGTAGTTCAAATTCCTCACCTTCAAGGGTTTTTATAATCAACTTAATTACCATGTCCATATTCATGGTAACATCCTTTTTAAATTCCAGACCCATTCCGGCTGGGATTTGCAGAGCCCGGGGGGATTCCAGATTAGTAAAGTTATTTACATAGCACCAATCCGCTGGAATCTGCTTCTTCCGAGCTTTTTCCTCCAGCATTTTTTGGGCCAGGCTGGTTTTGCCAGTTCCAAAAGATCCAGCCAGATATATATTATAGCCATCATTGTTCATATCCAAGCCGAAGTCCAGGGAACGAACCGCCCGGTCCTGACCTATTATCCCCGGCAAGGCTTCTATTTCAGCCGTGCTGCTAAATTTAAATAGTGATGGCTTGCAATTTCTCGATAAATCTTTAGGTTTCACCTGGTATTTGCTAGTATCCAAACATCGACACCCCCATGATATTATAAACCCTATTAAAAATTAACTAATCAATTGTTTTTTCTAGAATAATCCTAAATCGTTGATGATTAAAAGCATAATGCCACTTGGCTATCTATTTCTAGAATATTAGTTATTGATAGCTTCAATTCCTTCTATTATTAACCCCACCAGAAAAATAATACCATATATCCGGGTTACGCATGCAAAAACCCCCGGACAATGTAGCTGTCCCGGGGGTTCAATAATGCTTAAAAAAGGGTCGTGACTATTTCACACTATACTAAATATTAGCCGAACTCATTTCTCCATAGTTATAGGCATCCTCTCCATGCTGGGAAATATCCAGTCCTATTTCCTCCTCTTCTTCTGACACCCGCAGGGGTGCAAACAGACTCAAGAACTTAAATATGACGAAAGTCATGATTGATGCGAAGGCAATCGTTGCCACTACGGCAATAGCCTGAATCAACAACTGCTGGGGATTACCAAATAGTAATCCGTCTGCCCCAGCCGGATTGATGGCTTTCGAAGCTAATACGCCAGTAATTAATGCTCCAAATATGCCGCCTACGGCGTGAATTCCAAACGCATCCAGGGAATCATCATAACCCAGTTTAAATTTCATTTTACTGACTGCGAAATAACATATGGGCCCCACCATTAATCCTATTAGAATGGCACTGGCAGCACTTACAAAACCAGCCGCGGGAGTAATAGCCACCAGGCCTGCCACCACCCCACTGGCGGCTCCCAAAGCAGTCGGTTTACCATGATGCAGCCATTCTGCACCTGCCCAACTAATAGCGGCAGCGGCGGCAGCGGTATTAGTAACCAAAAAGGCTGAACCGGCCAACTCGTTGGCGGCCAGAGAACTCCCCGCATTAAAACCAAACCATCCAAACCAGAGCAAGGCCGCACCCAACATGGTCATAGGCAAGTGATGTGGAACCATGGGCTCGGTTCCTGTTTCACGACGACGCCCTAGAATCAGAGCGGCTACCAGTCCCGATACTCCCGAGCTGATATGAACCACGGTGCCCCCGGCAAAGTCTAAAGCTCCCAGGTTACGCAGCCATCCTCCCACGCCCCATACCCAATGCGCCAGGGGATCATAAACCAGGGTAGTCCATAATAAGACAAAGGCTATAAATATGGAGAATCTCAAGCGCTCAGCAAAAGCTCCTGATATTAAAGCCACGGTAATAATAGCAAACATCATCTGGTAAATTATAAAGACCTGGTGGGGAATTGTTCCGGCATAATCAGCGTTTGGAGCACCTCCCACCCCACTCATACCCAGCCACTGGAGGTTTCCCAACAGTCCATTAATATCGGTGCCAAAACCAAGGGTATAGCCAACTAATACCCATTGTACTGATACTAGAGCCATGGCGGCAAAACACTGCAGCATAATGCTAAGTACATTTTTCCGGCGAACCATTCCGCCGTAAAATAACGCTAATCCTGGGGTCATAATCATTACCAGGGCGGTACAGATTATCATAAAAGCAGTATCTCCAGAATCTATTGTCGTTGCATCGGCCGCCCCGGCTATCCCGGGAAGCATCAATACCAATAAAGTTACCATTGAGCCTATCATTCCCCATTTTGTTTTCATTCTTATCCCCCATTCCCATTCAAATAGTTAATTGTATCCTTCTACTTACGCTAATTTCTCTAATTAAGAATTATCCTTAAAAACAAATGAGGCGTTCATATTAGAGGTATCACCCTCTGTCTATGAGCGCCTTTGCCCTGGAAACCTGGCATATATACTTATCTCCTTAACATTTATATAATTTAAAGTGCGGCTCCGCCTTCCTCGCGACTGCTTATGCGGATAATTCTCTCTACCGGATAAACAAATATTTTTCCATCGCCTACTTTACCAGTCATACAGACTTTAAGAATCGTCGATATTATATTTTCTAATGATTCATCCTGGGAAATAATTTCGATCTTAACCTTGGGCAATAAATCAATAGAATGTTCCTGGCCCCGATAATATTGTTTCTGATTCCTTTGTAATCCCCGACCTTTTACGTCGTAAACGGTCATCCCCCTAACATTTATTTTATCCAGGGCGGCTTTTAGGTCTTCTAACTTCGAGGGCCTGATAACTGCCTCGATTTTTTTCAATAGACTCCCCTCCTATCATTTTTTAAGTTGCAACCCTATTGGCATTACCAATGTCGATGCAGACAAAAAGGCGTTTATTTTCCTCCTGGCCCGAGGAAAAATAAACGCCTTCGTTTCATCTCTATTGGGTTCTTACAATTCAAAGTATAGCTCCTCCTGAAGATGCTGGCAATACCCCGGCCCAGAGAATATTGTATACTTGTTATAAGGGACATTCCCCTGAAAGGGGTGTGTCCCAAAACCTTACACATACCCCCGGAGGCTTTTCCCGGCCTAGGCTTTTAATCCCCCAATCACCGGGATTAGCGGTTGAGCAATCTATTTCGATTAAATAACTC
>CAZYJA010000166.1:0-6529 GCA_964647245.1 uncultured Syntrophomonas sp.
GCTCGTTTACTAATGCCTGAGACCGATGTCCCTAGTATGTCATTATACTTTTCAATGAATGATTCTGCCAGAGGTAATATGTCCTCCGATCGAACTCTTAGGGGGGGGAGATTAAGCTCAATTACATTTAAGCGATAATAGAGATCTTCCCGAAAGGTTCCGTTAGCTATAGATTCGCGGAGATTACGGTTAGTTGCGGCAATTATTCTTACATCGACGGTCTCGGTAGTTGTCCCCCCAACCCGCATGAATTGTTTATCCTGCAATACCTGCAGGATCTTAACTTGGATAGATAGGGGCATATCGCCAATTTCATCCAGAAATATAGTGCCTTTGTCAGCCTGCTCGAAATATCCAGACTTGCCTTTCTTCGAAGCACCGGTAAAAGAGCCCGGTGCATATCCAAACAGTTCCGATTCAAAGAGGGTCTCGGGTATGGCTGCACAATTTACTTTAACAAAAGGCCTTTTAGCTCTGGGGCTGGAAGCATGGATGGCCCGGGCAAACATATCCTTGCCAACCCCGCTTTCTCCGGTTAAGAGAACCGTGGAGGTACTTTTGGCTACTCGTAGGGCTTCTTTTCTAATCTTGACAAACTCATCATTCCTGGTAACGATTTGATCGAACTTCTCTTTCTCGCTATTCCCCTGTTTTTCAAGCTCCTTGCGATAATAGGTGACTTGTTGGCGCAGTGAATACCACTTCCTGGCTATATCTTCGGTAAGCTTATTATCATCCAGGTAAACCGTGCTTACAACTCCCATCAGTTTACCGCCGGTATCTCCTGAATAATATGGAACATGAGAAACGATACAACTTTTTTCTTTGATCCGACAAATATCCACTTCCGCTATACCGGTTTTAACAACTTGGGCCAGGCTGCTGCTGCGTAAAAAATCAACTACGGATTGACCAGCTACCAAATCAATTTCGCTCTTTAGCAGCTTTTTGGCCATTTCGTTTACGAATTTGACCGCGCCAGACTTATCCGATACAAAAACCCCATCTGATGAAGCGCTGAGCACACCTTGCAAGGTAGTGTGCAATTCCTTAACCATTTCTAATTCCTGGGCCATTTCCTCCGCCGATGATATGTCCAGGAAAACCAAATTGGTACCTATCTGCTCTTTATTTTGCATTATAGGTACCTGATTAACGATTGCTGAAACTGATCGGAAGGTACATCTTACCCCTAACCTGGGCTTGCCGGTATACTTAATATTGGGAAACACTTCATTTACATGCTTGCCCTGAATATCTTTATAACAAAGTCCAAACATTTTCTCAGCCAATTGGTTAGATTTCATAATATAACCATCTTTATTCACAGTTATAATTCCCTCTTGGATAGCCTGAAAAATAGATTCGAGCAGGCCATAAGACTTGGCCATCACCCCGATAGTAGTCCTCAAGTATTCCTTGGTCTCTGCTATTCCCACTACTTTTCCGTTCTCATCAATAACTGGTACGTTGCCTACCCGACTTTTATTTAACCTCATGATGAAGGATAGCTCAGAATAGGTAAATGCTGCGTTAACATAGACCGGTGAGTTGACAATGTAAGGACTACAAGGATCATCTAAATTCACCCCCTCCATTAACGCTTTGTATAACCTGCGGTTGGGAAAAACTCCAATTAGTACCCCGTCTTCATCAACCACCGGAATGGTATCCAGTTTGTATTTATGGAAAATGCCAACCGCCGTTCTAATAGGGTCGTTTTGACAGATAACTTGAATTTCGGTCTTCATCAAGTCTCGTATACTCCAGGTGTCTTCCTGAAAGTTCATAGATCTTTGCTCCTCTCTAATTAACTTAGATATAGCTTTAGGTTCTTGTACTTCCATGTTCAACCCGACTCCCTTCAAATATATGATCAATTGAGCCATGACAGACAACTATTTAGGCTAAGTCTTCTCCACTAGGGTTTCACTTTATATATCTTCCTTAATTACATGCAAGATGGTAACCAATTCCCGTACATTTGTAAGGCATCACCGGTGGGGCAGGGGAAAGCCCGGTAAAGTCGGGCCAGAGCTAATCCCAAGCAAAATTGAAGCTGCCGTGAAGAACCCCGGCAACTGTATTTTTCCGGACATTTGTATTTATTGGCGCATACAAATGTATTATGCCCGAGGATAATTGTTCAATGCTTTTGGCATGATATTTGCGTATCAGTAGTTAAAAGGTTAAAAGCGAAAGGAATGATGAATTAATGCCAGAATCAATAGCATCTAGGCCAGGAAAAAAAGCCCTGGAGGGTATCAGTATAATTGATATGAGTCGCTATCTGCCCGGATCTTATACTTCGTTAATGCTGGCTGACTTCGGTGCCGAGGTTATTATGATCGAACCACCCGGCATAGGTGAGCCGGGGCGTAGTAATGGTCCCTTTATACAGGGGGTGAGTTCTCGTCATTTATTATTAAATAGAAATAAGAAGAGTATATCCCTGGATTTTCGTAAGCCAGCCGGCCAGGAAATCCTGCTTAAATTAATAGCTACAGCTGATATCCTGATTGAGAACTTTAGACCTGGTTTTATGACCAAAGTCGGGCTGGATTACGAATCACTGGCGAAGATTAATCCGCGGTTAATATTCTGTTCCTTAACTGGTTTTGGGCAATATGGTTCCTATCGAGAACAAGCCGGACACGACCTAAATTACATTTCTTTATCAGGAATATTAGGCTTATCAGGTTCCACAGCCACTCCTCCCGACCTGCCTGGTATACAAATAGCCGATCTGTGTGGCAGTCTAATGGCCCAAAATGGAATATTAATGGCCCTAAATGCGAGAAATCATACTGGCCAGGGACAGTATATCGACATTTCCTTTTTGGATAGCGCTATAAGTATGTTGCCTTTGGTTGCTGCTCCGTATTTTGCGGAAGGCAAATCATTTAAACAGGGCGAACACCGTTATACAGGTAGTATGGCCTGGTATAATGTGTATTTAACCAAAGATGACAAGTATATTAGTATCGGAGCCCTGGAGACCAAGTTCTGGCAACAACTATGCGAATGTCTGGAAGTACCTGAGTTTATTGATATTCAATTTGACTTAAGCCGACAAGAAGCCATGAAGAAACGCTTAGCGGCGAAGTTTGCCAGCAAAAACCGAGATGTATGGATGGAAATCCTGCAGCCCTTAAACCTATGCGTTAGCCCGGTTTACTCCATATCAGAAGTCTTTAATGACCTTAATACCAAAGAGCGTGAAATGGTCTTTACGGTGGAACACCCCGAACTAGGCGCAATAAATCAAATTGGCTTTCCGATTAAATTATCTGCTACCCCAGCATCATATAATAAGGAGGCGCCTGGTTTAGGAGCGAATAATGCCGAATATCTGGCTGGCCTGGGCTATACCCAGGAACAAATTGAAGCCCTGATAGAACAACATATTATCTAGCAATTATGCCATGGTGGTCGGTGTGATCCAGTTGCATGGTTAAGGCTAAGAGGGAGTCCGTTTGTTTGGGCTCCACCTTTACATATGTATTTACAAAAGTCTACAAATGTATTTTACAAAGATATGTTATTGAGCTCAAATCATTATTACAAGCACACTTTACTTCAGGCTCAGCCGCAAACATCTTTATCCTCTCGAACCTATGGCAGCGGTTATAACCGAAATGAGAAAAGAATAGCAACAGCTATTCTTTTCTCATTTGTTCGCTGGCCACATATTGGTATACATATTGCAATTTAATTGATCAGTTACTAAATTGGCCGCTTTAGATGCTGACCATAAACCCTAAATATCGGGTGTGAACTGCATAAGCGATTGATAACGTGAGAGCCATTGAGCCCCCGCAGATCTATATTCTTCAGATTATTTTTTTCGGAAGGAGCGATACTGATGAAGGAGCTAAGGTGTATAAAATGCAACAAGCTGCTACTGAAGTACCAGGAGTGTAAACAAGTGGAGGTCAAATGCCCTCGATGCAGAGCAACCAACCTAGTACTCGAGAATCTTCCATATCAAGGTCAAGACCAAGGCCAGCAGTTACGCCGTTCCAGCTAAAATTGAAAAAGTTGAGAGCCTTGAGCTCCGTCAGATTACTATCTGTCGGGGCATTTTGTTGATGAAGGTGGTGTTTAATACAAAAATATAAGCGGCTTAACCAAGTCATCACGTGCCATCAATCAAACTGTTAGTCAAATTATTAAAGTGGGGTGAAGTCTTTTGAGTATTAACAAGGTAATGACCATGCACGATGCTATTAACAACTACGTTCACGATGGGGATTGTATTGCCTTAGGCGGTTTTGTTACCAATAAAAAGCCTTATGCTGCCGTATGCGAAATTATCCGCCAGGGTAAGAAAGATTTATATGTTCAGACCGGTGCAGCCGGCGGAGACGTCGATATGCTGATAGGGGCCGGTTTGGTAAAAGTATTGTTTAATTCTTACCTGGCTAATTCAGGATTTACCCAAGTAGGCAGGCGTTTCCGCCAAGCTGTTGAACAGGGTGAATTACTATGTGAGGACTATTCCCTTGATGTGCAATGTGTACTTTATCATGCGGCTGCTCTGGGTCTGCCATTTATAGCCGTAAAGAACATGCTGGGGTCCAGTCTCATCGATAAATGGGGCATTCCCGCGGAAATATATAAGAATGATCCAAAACTTCCTCCCTTTAAACTAAAAGTTGATTGCAGCCCATTCAACCCGGATGAAAAAGTATGTTATCTGCCCGTACCGGTAATAGATACAGCCATTATTCATGTCCAACAGGCTGCTCCCGATGGTACCTGCCGGATTGAGGGGTCGTTGTATGGTGATATGGATATATCAATGGCCGCTACTAACTGTATTGTTACCTGTGAAGAGCTGGTCAGTCCCGCGTTATTAAGAAGCGAGCCCTGGCGGAATCAGCTTCCCAACATTTCAGTCGATGCAGTAGTACATGCACCCTATGGTGCCCATCCTTCTCAGTGTGCAAATTATTATGATTATGATGGTGTATTTTTACGAATGTACGACAAGGCCAGCCGAGATGACCAATCATTTAAAGCATTTCTAGATGAGTGGGTCTACGGGGTAAAAGACCATAATGAATACATTAATAAAGTAGGAGTCTCTACTTTGACCGGACTGCATGTCACCCCTGGATTTGGCTTTAAGCCTGGATTAAAGAGGAGTTGATTTTATGGAGTGGACAAATAAACAGATGATGGCGATAGCCGTAGCCCGCGAAATTAAAGACGGTACAACCTGCATTGTGGGAACCGGATTACCTTTGGTCGCTACCAGCCTGGCCAAGAATTACAATGCTCCCAATGTAATCCTGATGTTTGAAACCGGTGTAATAGATGGAGGTCCCATTGAGGTTCCAACCAGCGTAGGTGATTTAAGGATAACTTATAACGCCGCTGCTTTGTGGCCGCAACATTGCTACTTTGGTTTTCAATCTAATTCCTGGAAGAAAAATAAAGTTGATTGTGGCTTCCTCGGCGGAGCCCAGATAGATGCCTATGGAAACCTGAATTCAACCTGTATTGGCGATTATTCACATCCCCAAACCAGGTTCAGTGGCAGTGGTGGGGCTAATGGAATAGCCACTAATTGTAACACGATTATTATGATGAAACATCAAAAGCGTCGCTTTGTGGAGAAGGTAGACTATATAACCAGCCCTGGCTGGATCGATGGAACCCCTGAGGGGAGAACCAAACTGGGCTTGCCGGATGTTGGTCCCCAGGTAGTAATAACCGAACTCGGAATTATGCGCTTCGATGAAAAAACCCGACGCATGTACTTGGCCGAATACTTTCCCGGGGTTTCGGTTCAACAAATAATTGATAATACCGGCTTTGAAATGGATGTCTCACGGGCAGTTGAATCGGAGCCGCCCAGTCCGGAAATGTTAGACATTTTATTAAACAAGGTTGATCCGCAGCGACTCATGGTTTAAAGCGCAACAGAATAAAGCTGACCGCTTATAACGAGAGCCATAGAGCCCCGCCAGAGAATAACTCTGCCGGGGTATTTTTTATAAAAGAAGTGAGCAAAAAAGCTATTAACGAAAAAGCTTAACCCCTGATTTTAGGGTAATTTAGGAATCTAGATGGGAGGAAGAAAAAGCGATGAGAGAAGTTGTAATAGTAGGGGCCGCCAGAACCCCGTTTGGTAAATTTGGCGGGGGGTTGAAATCATTAAAGGCGGTTGAGTTAGGTGGAATAGCCATAAAAGAAGCGGTAAACCGGGCCGGGATTAAACCCGAACAAGTCGAGTACCTGTACTATGGTCAGGTGGTGCAAGCTGGCTGCGGCCAGGTGCCAAGCAGGCAGGCCGGTTTAAAAGCCGGACTTCCCGTGGAGGTGCCATCTGTGACTGTGAATAAAGTGTGTTCATCCGGGATCGTTACTTGTGGAATGGCTTATCATATGATCGCTGGTGGATTCATGGACATTGCCATGGGTGGTGGAATGGAAAGCATGTCCAACATCCCCTTTGGTCTTCCAGATATGAGATGGGGAGCCCGGATGGGAATCCCCAATAAGAACGTAGTAGATCTAA